>JAFGJA010000157.1 GCA_016929355.1 Anaerolineae bacterium
GGAGGGGGAACACAATCCAAACTTGACTCCCCCTCTCCGTGTTTGGAGAGGGGGCCGGGGGGTGAGGTAAACACGATGAACATACATTGCGTCCCCCGACGATCCAACGCCTATTTACCCGCCGATTCTCCCGACGCCCCCGCCGCGATCAAGCCCGAAATCGCACCGATCACCAGCGTGACCAGCATCATGATCCCGAACAGCGCGATCAACCCTTCCGAGGGATAGTACAACACGTAAATGCCCAGCAGCGTAAATACGGCCATTGAAAGTAACGCGATCCGGTACGCCCACCGTTCGCGCCAGGTTATCTGCCCCGACTTGCTACCTGTGTCGCGTGATTGCTGTTGCGTCATTGCACACCCCAAAATGGCTACGTTAGGCATCCCCGCCAGCCGAGGATCGCCGTAGATTATACCATATCTGACGTTACCTATTCCCGATAGCCAGCCGCAGACGCTTACGCCTTCCCATCATGCGCCCGGTTCAAACGGCAGAGCGCGCGAAATTCACAATATGCGCTGCATTGCCCGCCGCGCGTCTGGTTCGGTTTGACAGCAAACCACCCGGCCCGCGCCGCCCGCACATTGTCATGCAAACGGATCAGCGCCTCGTCCAACGCAGCATCAGCGCTCAGGATTTCGCCGCTTGTCGCCCGGCTGCGAATATGCCAGAACAGCCCGCCAATGACGGTCAATGCAGGATCGCTACGCGCGATCCGTTCTCGCGCCGCCAGCAGATACACGAGCATCTGAAAATCGCGTCCGGCGATCATATCCTTGACCGGGTGCGGCGTTGTGCCGGATTTGTAATCCATCACAACCAAATAATCGCCCGCGCGATCCAAACGATCAATCACGCCGCGCACCTTGAGCGTTCCGGCGGGTCCGTCGATCTCTAATGGCGGCTGATCGTTGAGGCCAAAGGCGGCTTCCTGCCAGAACGGAATCCGCGTGACATCCTGTATCATCTGCGCTACCGGGCGATTCTGACGACTGGTAACGGGCCGAAACGGATTATCGTCATGATCGGATGCAAAATCGAGCGTCACCAACCAGCGCAAGCGGCGCAGCATTTCCGCCTGTTCGTGATCCCACACGGGCGAGGGGCGAAAACCATACGCACGGGGCGCAGTCGCAAAGACCCGTTTGGCGGCAGCATCGAGCAAAGCCAGCGCGCGATCCGTGTTCTCCGGCGTGATGGTGAGTCCGTCGTCGGCAATGGCGCGATAAGCCACTTCGAGGATCGCGTGGTTGATCGAGCCAAGCTGCAAAGCATCGAGTCCTTCTTCCGGTTCCGCTAATTCCTCTAATTTCAGCAAGCGCCGTGCAAAAAAGCGAAACGGGCACACGCCATACTCGTTGAACTGGCTGGCGCTCCAAACACGCTCCGGGCCGAGTTGGTCGGCGGCGGCGCGGATCAGGTCGGGATCGGTAAGCAAACCCGTATGCTGATCAAAAGGTTGGGCGGGGTCTTCGCGGCGAGCTTCGAGCGCGCGCCCGCGTAACACATTCAACCAGCGCGGCGCGTAATCCGTTTGATCGAGCAGCGCGTTATGCACGCTGACCGGATCAAGATCGCCCGCTTCATGTTCGCCGGTGTAAATCGCCGTGATCGCCACCGCCGTTTCGGTGATGGTAGCGGCATCAATCAGCCGAGGCGACGATCCCACACCAATGCGCTCGATCTGATCATCAGGCACATCGATCACGGCCTGCACCGCGCGCCAATAGGGAGAAGGCGGGCACGGCGCGCCGCGATCATCCACCGTGAAGCGGGTCAGCGTCAGAGTTTGCCGCGCGAGGCCCAGCGCCTCGTAAAAGAGACTCATGTCATCCGTGCGCTCGATGGCGGTGAGCATATCAATCCCCGCGCGTTCGAGATCGGCGCGTTCGGCTTCCTGATACAGCGCAATACCGGTTTCTTGCGCAGGAAATACGCCTTCGGACAGCCCCAGAATAAACACATGATCGTGCGGCAAACCGCGCACATGCAGCACGTCCGTCGCAATGACGCGCCCCAGGCGACTCAGGCTGTCCGGCGGCGTAATGTTGGCGCGATCAAGGGCGAGTTCGAGTTCGGCGCGAAAATTAGCCCAATCCACCAGGGCCGGATCGCCATTTTCCGCGAGCAGATCGTGCGCCGCACGGATACCGCGTAAGACGCCTTTGAACTTTTTGAGCGCGGCCAGATCGCGGGTGACATGTTCCGCTTCCGGCGTAGCGCGCACCCGGCCCATCACGTCAAAATGCGCCGCCTCACCCGCCGCCGCGCTGCGGTTAGCGGCATCACCGGCGCTATCCCCGACTTCCGCTGCCACGGCTGCGGACTCTCTGGCGGCGACCTCGGCTCCAACAGGCAAATCGCCCGTTTCCGCAGCATCATGCGCGTTGGCTTCAGGATCGGGACCGATCAGGCGTTCAAGCCAGCGCACAAACTCGTAAACCGTCGCTTGCTCTGGCGGCGTGATGCGATCCAGCTGGCGCGCCAGCGACTCAGCCAAATCCGCGCGATCATCAGGCGCAGCCAACGACGCAGCGCGGCGATCTTCCCGATCCTCATCCGCCCAAACATGCGCGGCATCTTCCAGCGCCGCAAACCACGCCGCCCGCCCCCGCACGATCTGCCGTTCGCTGCTGAGGTGTTCGAGCAATGCGATCTGATCGGCGGTCAGATCGGGCGCGGCGAGATAGGGACTGCGCAAGGTATCAAGCAGATCGCGGCGGGGAAAATCGAGCGCGGCCAGATCGATCAGCGACAAAATCAATGCGATCACGGGGCTATCCCGCAGCGCGATCCCGTCCCGCACGGCGAGCGGCACACCATAGGCGCGGGCCGCTTCGCGGAGGGTATTACTGTAACGGCTGATGCCGCGCGTGATGATCGCCATCGATTCCGGCGATTTGCCCGCCAGCAGCAAACGCTTGATACGGCGCAGCACGGCGCGCACCTCTCGCCCCGGATCGGGCGCTTCAATCAGGTGCAGGGCATCATTGGAAGGCACTTTTGCTGCCGACCCGATGAAAATGGACTCAACAAGGTGATCGAGTGACGCAGAACGAGGCGCAATCGCTTCACCAGGGAGGGTTTGCAAACCCTCCCCTACCTGCCAGAAATCCGGCGCAGTTTTCAGCACCCGTTCGCGCGTCTGCTCGAAGCGGCGAAAACGACGCCCCGGTGCATCCGTGAGCGTGAGAATCGTTCGTTTAACGCGCTGCGCCAACCTCGTGATCAAGCGCGCTTGCAAAGCGTTGAACTGGTCAAAGCCATCGATCACCAGCAAATCTACTGCCGGCAAAGGTGCTGACTTCTCGGCTTCGAGCGCCTCGATCACCAGCCAGCCCGCGCCGTGCCGGTCCACCAGCATTTTCGCCTGCAAAAACGATTGGTACGCCTCGTAGATGCGATATAAATCCCGATCCTTCGGGCCGCGTGCGGCGGTCACTCGCGCGAAATCTTCGGGCGTGACCAAACCCTGTTTCAGTTCGTGCAGCAAGCCCGCCACCAACCCGATAAAACCGGAATAATGCGCGATCTCGCCAAAATATTCGAGTTCGCCGCGCGCGCGCAATTGGTCCGTGACGTGGCGCAAAATCTGGTAGCGGGAGGTTTCATCCACCTGACGCTGCGGATTGTTGAGCAGATCGAGCAGACGCGCATACAGATCATCCACGTCGAAAAATTCCACGCCAAACTGCACCGCGTCCGCGCTGGCGGCAAGCAGGCGTTCGCGGAAACTGTGAATCTGCTGGCGGTTGGCGAGCAAGACCCAGATCGCGCTAAAGGGCCGGAACTCGCGTTCCAGCAAAATCTCGCGGATCGCG
Organism: Anaerolineae bacterium; assembly: GCA_016929355.1. Classification (GTDB taxonomy): domain Bacteria; phylum Chloroflexota; class Anaerolineae; order Aggregatilineales; family Aggregatilineaceae; genus JAFGJA01. The sequence goes on from JAFGJA010000157.1 coordinate 3,825, forward strand.
TATTCGGTTTTGCCCGCGCCAACGGGAGCCGTGATCAACGTACCGGCGGGCGGCATTTCGAAATTGTCGAGAGAATCAAACATAAACGTCGCTCCTTCTGCCGGGGAGTTTAGTCGGGGGGCGGCAAAAGGGCAAGCGTAAAGAGCGATTCACAGACACGTGGAGGGGGAAAGTGTACTATTCTTGATCACCCCCGCGATCCAGAAACGCCTGCACCGTCCGCACCAGATCGTACTGGCACGGATAGCGCGGCTGGCCCCAATAGGGGCGCGGATCACCTAACTTTCGCCAGCGAATGCCCATCATCCGGTAGAGGCGCAGCATCGAAGCCGACATCGTTGCGCAGACGTGCATATAACCACGCCCCCGCATAACCTGCCATGCATAACCCATCAGAGGCCATTTGAAAAGTCTGAAATGAGTCGATAAACTGGGGGCATGAGCGAAAGAAACCCTTATCCAAGCGACCTAAACGACC
>JAFGJA010000158.1 GCA_016929355.1 Anaerolineae bacterium
CGTCGTGCTCAACATGGCGGATATGGCGCGCAAACGCGGTATTCAGATCGACGCGGCGCAAATCTCCGTGCGCTTAGGCAGCACGCCCGTGATCCAAACCACCGGATCGCGGAACGAGGGACTCGACGCGCTCAAAGCCGCGATCACTAATCTGGCAACAGGGGATGATATGCCCGCCGCGCCGGACATTAATTACGGCGCGACGCTCGAAACGGAGATCGCCGCGCTGCAAACTGAAATCGCCAATGATCCCATTTTGAGCAACCAATTCTCCCCGCGCTGGTTGGCAATCAAACTGCTCGAAAGCGATGAAGACCTGCACGCGCGGTTGGAAGGCGCAGGCTATCACGATCTGATCGTGGCGACAGAGGCAGCGATGGATCGCATCGCGGACGCCACCGACGAAGACTCCGAAACGCTGATCACAGACCGGCGCTACCAATTCATCACAACGCTGCTGCACGGCGCGGTGATTCGCAAAGAACAGGGCCACGCCACGCGCACCGATCAAGCTGACCAGATCATCACGCATCCGGTCTGGGGTGTGCCGATCTTCCTGCTGCTGATGTGGATCGTGTTCCAATTGACCGCTAATGTGAGCGCGCCCTATCTCGACTGGATCGACGCGACAATCAGTGGTCCGATCACGCGCTGGTCGCTGGCGATATTGGAAGCCGTGAGTCTTGATGGGTCGTGGGTCGAAGCGTTGATCGTCGATGGCGTGATCGCGGGCGTGGGCGGCGTGCTGGTTTTTGTCCCGGTGCTGTTTTTCCTCTATTTTGCGGTAGCGGTGTTGGAGGATACCGGGTATATGGCGCGATCCGCCTTTGTGATGGATCGCGGAATGCGGTTGATCGGGCTGCATGGCAAAAGTTTCCTGCCGTTGATGATCGGCTTCGGCTGCAATGTGCCCGCCATCTACGCGACGCGCACGCTCGAAGATGAACAGGATCGCAAACTGACCGGGTTCCTGACCACGTTTATGAGCTGCGGCGCGCGCCTGCCGGTTTATGTGGTCTTTGGCACAGCCTTTTTTGGCGCGAAATCGGGCAATCTCATTTTTGGTATGTACTTGCTGGGGATCGCGGTGGCGCTGATCACCGGGATTGTTATGAAGCGTACCATCTTCCGCAACAAGGAACCGCAGCCATTCGTGCTGGAACTGCCCCCGTACCGCGCGCCGAATCTGCGTAATGTGATGACGCAAGTCAGGCAGCGCACCGCCGATTTTTTGCGGAACGCGGCGACGATCATTCTCGCGTGTTCGCTGGTGATCTGGTTCCTGCTGGCGATCCCTGTTCACAGTGATAATGGATCGTTTAACGATGTGCGCACCGAAGACAGCGTGTTCGGTGAAGTGAGTCGCCTTATTGCGCCCGCGCTGGACCCGGCAGGCTTCGGTAGTTGGGAAGCGGCGGGATCATTGATCACGGGTTTTGTCGCCAAAGAAGCCGTTGTCAGCACCATGAACCAGATTTACGTGGAAGAAGCGGATGGTAACAGAAACGCCGGTAATCTGGACGTACCAGCAGAAGCCGCCGATCCCACCTTTGTCGAAGATACGCGCGATCTCGTGACCTCATTTGGCGAAGCGACGATCCTCACCGTGCAGGAAACGGTCAATATCCTGCCGCGCACCGTGAATCTGGTCCCTGGCGTGAACATCCCAGAAGCCGATTGGCTTGGCAGTGACGACGAAGACGATACCACCGATCTTGAACGCGCGCTGACCACTGCTTTCGCAGCCGTGGCCGGATCGAAGACCAAAGGTGATCTCGCAGCCGTGGCCTTTAACGTCTTCGTGCTGCTGTATATTCCGTGTATGGCGTCCGTCGCGGCGATGCGGCATGAATTCGGCTGGCGCTGGATGACCGCGCAGATCGTCTATACGCTGGCGTTGGCATGGCTCGCGGCAGTGATCGTGTATCAGGGCGGGTTGCTGTTGGGGCTGACGTAGATATACCTCACCCCCCGGCCCCCTCGCCACGCATGGAGAGGGGGAGTCAGGTGAGCCGTGAAGTCCCCTCTCCACCGCGTGGGGAGGGGATTTAGCGGAGGGGTAAACCGGCAAGACGCTACCGTTAACCCGCATTGCATTCTCGCTACTCACTGCACTTGACTTTGCAATCTGTGTCCTATTTTTGTTTTGCCTTTATCCTGATTTTTCTCTGCGTTCTTCGCGTACTCTGCGGTTAATTTTTCTTGGAGGACTCACACACATGACAACCACACTCCGCGCAGTCCTGACGATGTTTGAAACCACGCGCGAACCCATTTCCCTCGCACACATGGCGCGCGATCTGGATATTCCGGTGGGGATGCTCGAAGGCATGATCCAACATTGGATACGCAAGGGCAAAATCCGCGAGGCGGGCAGCGCAGCTAGCTGCGGGACAACATTGTGTAGTTCCGCAGGCTGCGGATCGTGCAGCAGCGCAAAAAGCTGCGGTGGCTATGCACCCAATATGCCCAAAAGTTACGAGTTGGTGCGGGACGATGATCCCGTACTCACCGTCCCGATGTGTCATAGCTGCGGCAAATAACTATTCGCCGCTTGATGGCGGCTCCGTCATGATCGGTGGCTGCGTGGCGAGCGGTGGGATTGTTGGCAAACCGGGCCAGGGGCGAGTCGGCTCACCCGGCGTTGCCCCCCCCGAACCGGACGAATCACCGCCTGATGGTGACGACTGGTTGGCTGGAGTCGAATCCGAAGACGACGCGGGTTGAGTGGCTGCCGGTTCCGTTGGCACGACCAACGGCGGCGGACTATACACCGGCAGATCACTTATATCACCTAAAATCTCAATGTACCAGGGCGCGATCCACCCGGTAACAGCGCTCTCCAACCGGATAAACAACCAGCCTGTTCCCCGGCGGCTCACCGCGATAATTTCGGCGGTTTGTCCCGCCTCTAATGTGGCCTTGATGCGGAAGGATTCGTCATCGCCAGCGCGCACATCTACAGCACGGTCCAGAACGCGCACAAGCGGAAATAATGCCTCCGCCTGGGCCAATGCTTCCCGCGCAATCCAACCGGTTTGCTCTGCATCATCACCATTAGCAGCACCCGCAGTAACAGTTTCCGTCTCGACCACCCGCACCGCTAACAACTCAACCGCCGGATCAAGCGGGCTGGTAATCGCGTCAGTCTCACGACCAATCAGCATCACAACGGTTTCGGCGGGCAAAAGTGTTTGCCGGATCACACGCGGATTTTCGGGATCAAGCATAAACAGCGTGAATAAGGTCGTTTCCTCAGTTAACCGGACACCTCGTTCTACCGCCAGCGCCATCATTTGCTCCTCTGGTCGGAGCGTGGGCAGCAGCGTCGGCGTCGGCGTTGGCGTCCAGGTGAGCACCGTTGGATTGAGCGTGGCGGTGGGCGGGCTGGTCGGAGTCAGAGTTGGCGATGCAGTCGCCGTGGCGGTGGCGGTTGGCTCATCCGTCGGGGTGTGCGTCGGCGTTAGGGTTGCTCTAGGAACCGGCGTGGCAGTGGGCGTGGCGGTGGGTTCGGGTGTTTCTGTCGGCGCGATGGTGGGCGAAGGTGTGCGCGTCAGGGTTGGCGTATCCGTTGGGCGGGGCGTATGGGTGAGCGTCGGCGTGGGTGTCTCGCTAGGGATCGGCGTTTCGCTGGGAATCGGTGTTTCTGTTGGCGTATCCGATGGCTCAACCACGATCAACGGCGCGCTCACCGCCGTTGTGACCATCACCACAGGCGCGGCAGTTGCCGGCGCAAGCGTGGCTGATGCCGTCGGGATCGCCGTAATCTGCGCCACAAGCGTAGGCGTCGCGTCACCAGCCGTTACGCTCGCCGTGTCCATAGTCGGCGTAAGCGAAGTCACCGCCGCCGCCAGTTCATCGCCCGTAGTCTCACCCCCCTCCGCGCCATCATCCCCACCACTGAGCGCCAGAAACAAGATCACGGCCAGCGCAAGCACCGCCACCACTGCCGCGAATGCGCCCCGGCCCAACCAGACCGAACGCCCCGTTTTCGGCGGCGCGCCAATACGCACAATGAGCACGGTGATATTATCCGGCCCACCGCGTTCGCGCGCCAGATCAACCAGGATGCGCGCGGCAGTGGCGGCAGGTGTGTTCTGCACGGTGTTCAGCAGTTCGTGTGGCTCGACCAAATCCCACAACCCATCCGAACAGATAACAAATACATCTTCCGGCTGGGGTTGGGTGCGGTGATAGACCGGCTGGATCGGAGTCGGCTGGCCGATAAACGCAGTGACATTGACGTTACGCGCCTGACGCGCATCTTCCTCCGAAATCAAACCGATGTCGATCTGGCCTTGCAGCACACTTTGATCGCGCGTCAGCAGTTCGATGTAATTTTTGCGAATCCGATAGACGCGGCTGTCGCCCACATTCCAGAGAATCGCGTCACCTTCCGCCTGTAACACCATCCCCGCGCCTGTCGTGCCAATGCGCAGCATCCCCATTTCTTTGGCTTTTTGCCGCACCGCGACATTAGCCGCTTCCAGCGCTTCTTTCAGTGATCCCAATGGGCTGATGTCGGGCGTGGCCGGATCATAGTAGCGGGTGATCATTTCCTTGACCGCCGTTTGACTGGCCGCATCACCGCCCCCCATGCCGCCCATCCCATCCGCGACCACGAAAAACACGCCATAGCGCTTGTATAACGCGCTGTCCGGTGGCGGCAGTTGGTAATCGTAGAAATCCTCATTACGTTGGCGCTTTAGCCCAACATCGGTCAGCGCCGCGACATCCAGGATGAGTTCTTGAGCCATGAGTTAATTCCTATCTCAGCGCCCAGCCGGGTGATCATCGTCGTGCATACTCCCCGGCAGGGTCCGCTCGCTGTCAGAGAAATTCAGACTCGTGATATTGAACATGACAACAGTATTTTTCCCTAAAATGATCCGCGCGCCATCATGGAGCGGGGTCGGCGTATCCGGCATAATCCGGCTGCCATCCAACGCGGTCCCGTTGCTGCTGCCCTTATCGATCACGTAGAACCGGCTGTTTTCATAGGTGATGGTTGCATGACGCCGGGAAACACTCGTATCTTCATCCAGACTCAGGTGATTGTCCACCGAGCGTCCGCGCCCAATGGTATAGGGAAATTCGGTGATCGGTTCTGCCTGATCAATCCGCGTTGGGTCAGGATATTGGACAAACTGTAATGTTGCCAGAGGGGGCAGCATACCGGGATAGACATCCGTTTTTTCGGGGTCCATTGCCACGAGATTGGTCGCCTCATCATACATGCCCCTATCCGGTGCGCCGCTCATTCCTGGCTGAACCACCGGATAACCGCCGGGCGGGGCTAACGAAAAATCAGCGCTGGCTGGCTGTTGCCGACGCGGGCGGAAAAGCAGCAGCAGAATCAGCAGCAACCCCATACCGATCAAGCCCACCACCAGCAGCAACGCCGGATTATCGCGCACCGTGTCCGTCACCTGATCCACAATGCCCGGTTCAGGGGTAGGCGTGGGGGTGACAGTCGGGATAGGGGTCGGCGTGATAGTGGGCGTAAAGGTGGACGTTGGCGTGGGTTGGGGCGTATACGCAAAATTGAGCTGGCCCGATTCCGCCACCATGACTCCATTCGGCCCGTAGGCGCGCAAAATCGCCGTATATTTCCCCCCGACCATATCGGAGATCGGCACGCGGATTCTATCGGCAAGCGGCGGCGTCTGGATATATTTGCCGATTTCCAGACCGGTTTCGCTGTTCAGCAGTTGTAATTCGAAACTCTGTATCCGCGCCTGATCGCCGGTTAGGATTTCAAACTCAAACGCCGTCGCTTCATTATCCAGGCTGATACTGCCAATGCCCACGACTACCGGTTCTTCGGTGGGCGTGGCGGTGGGGGTGGCGGTGGGCGTTGGCGTCGGGGTGACGAACGGCGTATACACAAACGCCTGCGTATTGCTGCGGAACAGGTTTTCGCCGCCCGCCCCGCGCGCAATAATGTACACACCATATTGTTTCTGCCCTTGTAACCCGGCTCCGCTCAAGTTGATAGTGGCATCCGGCTCGAACGAAACGGGATTGCCCACATTCAATCCGGTGGTCGCGTCGCTGATGTACA
>JAFGJA010000159.1 GCA_016929355.1 Anaerolineae bacterium
CGCCAGCGTTGCATCCACCGGCAGCACGTCGCCCGTCACCGGATCGTGTAGATCGTAGCGCCGCCCATTGACCGGCAGCAGCGCCACCGGGCGATCATCTTCGCCGCGATAGGCCAATAGCGGGCCGTTATCGTGTTTTTCCCAATCATCGCGCAGTAACACGGTGCGAATCCGCAAGTGTGACGCTCTGGCGATTTCGTCTAAGGCGTCTTTATGCGCAGGTAGGCTGTCGAAATCGGGCGGGGTGGTGATCGTCACGCCGAGCGTTTGCCCGATGATGTGGCACGCGGCGACCAATTCATCCTGAATATCAACGCCCAATATCCTGGCGGGTGGCTCATCCGACCACGCCGCCGCCAGCCGCAGCACCGCCGTTTGGAGGCGCAAATTGTCGGTGCGGGTCTGATCGTGGATCAAGGTGCTGGCAGTTTGTTTGGCGCGTTGGATGTCGTGTTGGATTAAGTGTAAGAGGCGTGTATGATGCGCGTCAAGCGGGGACCATGGCGCGTCCCATGTGAAGATCGTAGCAGTGGTATAGGGGCGCAGTGTGGCATCTTCAGCCGCTTGCAGCCAATCATAACCCGATAGCGGCACGAATGTTTCCCCGGTGATCGCGGGCAGATTGGCGCGGCCCATAAAAAACGAACTGCCCGCGAGATGTTTGACCCACAGCACCTCGCGCGCCGTGCCTGCGATCTGACCGGATTGCAGCGTGATTTCTTGGGGATGCTCGATGCGGCGGTAATCTTTGGGTTTGATCTCCGGCGCAATGCCTGACGCCAACGCCCGCAGCCACGTTTCCAGCATCCCGACAATGATCGGAACGTGTTCGGGCTTGGCAAGCTGCTGCTGGAGTCGATCCCGGCTGAAGGTGAGAATCTCGGTTTCGGGCGCGCAGACCGCCAGCAAGCCCACTGCCTGATCGGTTAAATCCAGCCCCAGCAGGAGTTGATTGGTGTAGGCGCGAAACAGATGATGCCGCGCGCCGCTCGGTTTCCCATCTTCGATCTCAACCGCGAACACATCCACCGCGCCCTTATAGACCAGCCACGCCTGATTTGCATCAGACAGCAGAAACGGTTCATTGCCGCCGCGCGTGACCAGCCGCGAATTGCGGTAGCGCAGCGCCAACAGGAACAGTTCAAGGGCTTCGGATGTGTCACGTTTAGAGTCGGGCATTCGGGTATTCCTTGCAACGATTAATACTCTGCCGGTTTACCCCTCCCCTGAGCAACCTTTAGTTGCCACCCTCCCTACCCGGTGGAAAGGAGAATCTGGCGCGACTTGACTCCCCTCGCCATGCGTGGAGAGGGGGCCGGGGGGTGAGGTTACAAATCCGCGAGACTATTAAACACCGAGTCCATCACGGTCTTGGGCTGGTCGGGTTGGTCGGCTCCGATCAAATCGGCATACGGGCCGCCCGCTTTGAGCATGGTATCATGTGTGCCGCGCTGCACGATCTGACCGTGATCCAACACAATGATCTCGTCGCTGTCGCGGATCGTGCTGAGGCGGTGCGCGACGATCAAACAGGTACAACCGCGCTGCCGCAGATGATCGTCAATCTCTTGTTCGGTGATCGGATCGAGCGCGCTGGTGGCCTCGTCCAGAATCAGCAGCGTGGGATTGGTCGCCAATGCGCGCGCAATTTCCAAACGCTGCCGTTCACCGCCGCTAAAATTGCGTCCCCCGGCGGTGAGTTCAAAATCGTACCCGGTGGGATGGGCGGTGATCACATCATGGATCGCGGCATCTTTCGCCGCCTGGATAATCCACGTTTTTGGGACTACCGGATTCCAGAGCGTCAGATTTTCGCGCACGGTTCCGCTAAACAGCGAGATCGTCTGATCGACCATCGCCAGGGATGCGTTCATGACCGGGCGCGGGATCGCGGTGCGCGGTTTGCCATCAAACAAAATTTCGCCGCGCCAGGGGCGGTATAGGTCCGCGACCAGTTTCGCCACCGTCGATTTGCCACTGCCCGACGCGCCCACTAAGGCCACGCGCTGACCGGGTTTGAGCGTCAGATTGAAGCCTTCGATCAAGGGATCGGACAATTCGCTGTAACCAAAGGTGAGATCGCGGATTTCCAGCGATCCTGCCAACCGCACCGCCGCGCTTGCGTCAAGCGATTCTGCACCGGCGCGATCATCCACCGGGTAACGCAGCACGTCGTCCAGCCGGTTCATATCCCCTTCGGCTTCCTGCAAACGATTGCCCAGGTTGATCAGTTGCGCTACCGGGCGCGAGAAATTTAGCATCAAACTCTGAAAGGCAACCAACGTCCCAATCGTGAGTACGCCATCCTGCACGCGCAGCCCGCCGATGACCAGGATCGCGGCGGTGTTCAGCGTTTGCAGCAGGGGCGGCACAACGGCCAAGAGCTGCGTCAAGCCGCCGAGTCTTTGTTCGCCGTTGACCACTTTCGCCTGAAAGCCCGCCCACCGTGCGAAAAAATCCGATTCAGCGCCGGTGGCTTTGAGCGTTTCAATCGTTTCGAGGCCATCCATTGACGCGCCGATGAGTTTGCCGCGTTCCTGCAACAGATTGCGATTGGCATCAACGCGGTGGCGGGCAATGGTGCGCAGCGCCAGAATATTCAAGCCGACAATCGCCACGCTGATCAGGGTGAGCAGCACATCATATTGGAACATCAGCAGCGCATAAAAAACGACCAGCAGCAGATTGATCGCGGCGGTGGCGAGTTCGCCGGAGAGCAAACGCGCGACGTGATCGTTAACCTGCACGCGGAACGCAATGTCACCCGCGTAACGCTGCGTGAAAAATTCCACCGGCAGCCGCAGCACATGCCAGAAAAAGCGGCTTGATCCGCTCAAGGCGAGTTTGGTTTCCAACCGCAGCAAATACACCTGCTGCAACCACGTCAGACCTGCTTGCAAGATGACCGCTACGCCCATCCCGATCAGGAGTGGCGTGAGCCAATCTTTGCCCGCAACCAGCACATCATCCACAAACACGCGCAAAAAGACCGGAAACGCCAGACCGGGCATGATCAGGAACAGACTTGCCAGCAGCACGTAGATCACGCCCCGGCGCGAATCGTGCAGGCGGCGATACAGCGCGCGCCGCAGCTTAAACGGTTCGCCGCCTTTAGCAAAATCGGGACCGGGTTCCATGACCAACGCGATCCCGGTGAAGGATTCGTCAAATTCGGCAAAGGTGACGGTGCGCGGGCCGGTGGCTGGATCGTTGATGTAGACGCGATCCTTGCCGAAGCCTTCGACCACGAGAAAATGCGTGAATTTCCAGAAGACGATTAACGGCAAATCCAGCTTGAGCAAGCCCTTGATGCTGCTGCGC
>JAFGJA010000160.1 GCA_016929355.1 Anaerolineae bacterium
CCATAATGTCGGCGGCGGTTTCCAGCCGGAACAATTTGGACGATTTGCGGATTTGCAGCATTTCCTGCGCGTGATTCACCGTCAGCAAAATATCGGCTTGGCCCGGTACGATGTCAGGATTCGCTAACAACGGCTGGATGATGTCGTAACGGCTGCCGTTATCACCGGACGGGGGCATCCCCACGCCGAAGTTATTCGTTTCATACGAGAAGTCCAATTTATTGAACCAATCACCGGAGTTATAGCTGTTGCCATCGAAGGACTTCGAGCGCAGCATATCCACCCCCGCGTGATAGAACGGCACACCCTGGCTCAAGGTCACAAGGTCAATGCCCATGTTTTGCATCCGCACGCGATCCGCGACGGTAGCATCAGCAGGAGCCGCATACTGCACGCGATCAAACAGCGTTTCGTTATCATGCGCCGCCAGATAAACGATGTGTTCCTGCGGATCGAGCGTGTAGCCGGTGGGACTGCCGTTATAGTCCACATCCTTACCCGTGATCATTTCGCCATCTGCGCCGATAAACGCATAGTCCGCCAGATTACCGACCAGCGCCACGCGAATCTGATCCGAGTAGTGGAGCAGCAGCGCCAGTTGAGCCTCTGCCGTGCCGGTGGTGACGCCGTTCGGCGCGGTGTATAGGCTCTGGATAAAGCCCTGATCCGTCTGGCGGCTGTTGTAGCTGCCGCCGCGTCCCGCGTCACGGATGCGATCATTGAATGTGCCGATGCCCAACCCGCCGACGTTCAACTGCGTTGCATTGACGCCGCGCGCATTGTTTGCCACTTCACCGAAGTTCCAGCCTTCGCCATAGACATAGATTTCCTGACCGTTGACGCCATCCGCCTCGACGGTCAGCGCATCGAGCGCCGCGCGGACTTCGGCCATATCGCTCACCATATGATGGCCCATCAGGTCAAAGCGGAACCCATCCACCTTGTACGCTTTCGCCCAGGTGATCAACGAATCGATCATGAGTTTGCGCATCATATTGTGTTCGGTGGCGGTATTCTGGCAGCAGGTGCTGGTTTCCACCGTGCCGGTCTTGCTCAGGCGGTGGTAGTAACCGGGCACAACCTTATCCAACACCGATTTTTCCGCCTGCCCGCTCGAATTGGTGTGGTTATACACCACGTCCATCACGACGCGCAGCCCGGCTTCATCTAAGCCCTGTACCATTTCACGGAATTCCACGATACGCGCGGTTCCGTTCGGATCGGTAGAATAGCTGCCTTCCGGCACGGTGTAGTGATAGGGATCGTAGCCCCAGTTGAACGCATCCTGATCGCGGATCGCCCCAATGATCGCCTGTTGTTCCTCGGAATCCGATGGATAGCTGGCGAGTTCATCCCAATCCGGCAGCACCCATTCCGCTTTCACTTCATTGATCGTGGCGATGTCGAACACGGGCAGCAGGTGAATATGCGTCAGTCCGGCCTCAGCCAGATTGCGCAAGTGCTGCATCCCGTTCGAATCCTGCACGGTGAACGCCATGAACGTACCCTGATAGTCTGCGGGTACGGTGGGATCGTTGACGCTGAAATCGCGCATGTGTAGTTCGTATAGCACAATGTCTTCCGGCGCATCGAGCGGCGGCTTTTCCATCGCAGCCCAACCGGACGGCATCAGGCTTTCATCGTTGAGCAGATCAACGATCTGGCTGCGCTGGCTGTTGGTCGTGAGACTGAGCGAATAGGGATCGGTCACGAGGTTGGTTTCGATCTTGCCCGTTGTCGGCGCGTAGACCGTCACTTCGTAAAGATAATATTTGTAGTTCCAATCCGGTTGCCCGGTCAAACTCCAGACGCCCGTCGCGGGATCGAGCTTCATACTGACCGCCGCGCCGAATGAATCCGGGTCGGGTTTGCTGAACAGGTGCAGGCGCACTTTTTGCGCAGTGGGGGCCCACACGTTGAGCGTCGGCGTATCGCCATCCCACACCACGCCCAAATCACCATCATAGGTATACAGATCATCGATCACACCAGGAATTTGCAGCCCGGTTGCATCGATCAGCGTGCCATCCACCGCCAGTGCCGCCACTGCCGTCTGCCCTTTGAGGATGTCCGGCACATTCTTGACCGCCGCTTCATCCAGCTTGAGCGCGGTATACCCGGCCATGTGCGGGAACTTGGCGAGAACCTCGTCGCTCAGGCCGTTTTCATCGACGGTGAGCGGCAGCATCCGCCCGCCGGACACGCCATCACCAATAAGTTTGATGTCCGCTTCGGCTGAGTAATACAGCGCAAACGTGGCATCTTCGCCCGCCACTACCGGCCACGCAATCGTATCCGCCGTGACCCAATGCGCTTTCGCCAGCAGTAGATCGCCTGCGCTGGCCGGAGATTGAATCGCCGCAATATCTTCGGGAGTCGCCACCGGTTCCTCGCTGACTATCACTTCGACCATGTGCGTTTCCGCGTCATACGTCATCGTCACCAGATGCCCGACTGCCGGAACGGTAAAGGGGATATTCGGACCGTAGGATTCACCATTGAGGCCGTAGTTTTCGGGGTCCCAACTCTGGTTGATCGCCACTTTAAATTCGTAGTTGCCGGGTGGGATCAAGAACGTGCTGAACTCGTACAGGCCATCACCGTCCGGGTCTTGCAGCCAGGATCGCAGGCAGTCCGGCTGCCAATCACCGGGACAACCGATCTCGTCCTGATAATCGCCGGGGGCGCTCGCTACCACTGAATTTACACTATCCGTGATCCAGTGTGTGTTGTGATCGTAGAAGAACGTCACGGCTGTATCTTCCGCCAACACGAGCGAGATATTCGGGCCGTGTTCCTCAGCGTGCAAACCGTAGTTTTCCGGTTCCCAACCGCCGTTGAGCGCGGCTTTGTATTCATACTCGCCCGCCGGGAGGTCAAACGTGCCCAGCCACAGATCATCGCTGGCGCTGTAGGTCAGGAAGGTATTTTCACATTCGGGAGCCCAATCGTTCGCGCAGCCCAATTCATCCTGAACCGTGCCCGCAATGGTTACGCTCGCCAGTCCGCCAGGACCACCCGCCGCAGGTTCAGTCGCTTCGGCGGCGTCAGTTTCTTCGCCACCAGTTTCAGCGTCATCGACTGTTTCCTCAACTGCGGGCAGTTCCGACCCTTCGCCACTGGCCGCGATCTCGATCATGTGCGACATGGGATCGTAGGTGACGACCACCAATTGACCATCCACTTCGACGGTGAAGGGGATGTTATCGCCACCGGGCGCGCCACCCGCCCCATAGTTTTCGTCCCAGGTCAAGTTGATCGCAACTTTGGCTTCGTAATCACCCGCCGGGAGCGACATGGTCCTGAACTCATACAGCCCATCACCATCCGGGTCTTGTAACCAGGTGCGCAAGCAGTCTGTCGCCCAATCACCGGGGCAACCAAGCGCTGCCTGGAAATTACCCGGCACATTTGCCACAATGGAATTCACGCTGTCCGTGATCCAGTGTGTTTTGTGATCATAGAAAAACGTGACGGTTGTATCTTCAGCCAACACAAGCGGAATATCCGCGCCGTGTTCTTCGGCGTTGAGGCCATAATTTTCCGGTTCCCAACTGGCATTGAGCGCGGCTTTGTACATATATTCCCCGGCGGGCAAATCCCATGTCCCCATCCAGAGATCATCTTCGGCGTCGTAGGTCAGGAAAGCCGCTTCACATTCCGGCATCCAATCACCGGAACAGCCCATCGCAGTTTGCACCGTCCCCGCAATGGTCACACTCTCAGGAGCTTCATCCTGAGCATTGGCTAAACTCGCCACTGTTAACACCAGCAGCAAGCCCAGGCCCAGCATAACAAGCAAGCGCTTTGACATGAATTTTTCTCTCCTATAACAAACTAATTTTTATGTGCGATTTGTTTTACGTTGTTCGATCAAAGTCTGGTAGTACGCTAATAAGTCCTGATCCTGTCGATCATCCCACCGCATCGGTGTGCGGCTGAGGTGCAGCCCCATGCCATCGCGCGTGCTGACGGCCTGGCTCAAGCCGATCTCCGTGCCATAGGTGATGATTGGCGGACCTTCTAAACTCATCTGTTTGGCGGCAGCGCGGCGTAAGGCGTCTTTATCGTCCCCGGCAATGAACAGAAAGCGGTCCATATCGTGGTTGTCGATGAAAGTCGGGATCACGAAATCGGGGGAGAAATAATTCGCGTGGTGATTCAGGAAGCGATCCAGATCGGCTTCGGTCCACGTCTGCCAGCCATACGTTTTACGCAGCGCTTCGCCCACCTGGAAATCCAGACAGCCATCGAGCCGCCCTTCATACGTGCGCAGCACTTCCGGCGAATCCACGATCTCGCCAAAGCAGAAACTATCCGGCTTGATCTGTTTGCACGCCGCGCGGAAATCCGGCCAGAAACTCGCGCCGGGACCATTTGCATAATCCAGCCGGTAGCCGTCCACATCGAACTCACGCAGCCAGTAGCGCGTTATGTCAAGCATCCACGCCCGCGCGAGGGGATGCGCCAGATTGACCTGCGGCATCTGTTTCGCGCCGAAAAACGAGCGATAGCCCATCCTGGAATCGTCAAACGTGAACCATGCACGGTAGGGGCTGCGTGGATCGTTATACGCTTCGACAAAGATCGGATGTTGATGCGAGATGTGATTGCACACCAGATCGAGCAGGACGCGCATCCCGCGCGCGTGCGCCGCTTCGACCACCGCCCGCAATGCCTCATCCCCGCCCAAACGCGGTTCGACACGCCTATAGTCGGTCACATCGTAGCCGTGATGAGTCGGGCTGGGCCATAGCGGACTCAGCCAGATACACGTCGCGCCGAGGTCTGCGATATAGTCCATTTTGTCGCGCACACCCCAGAGCGTCCCCCCGCAAAAGCCATTGAGATCGTCGGTTTGCAGCCAGTCTTTACCCGCGCCGGGATAAAAGCGATCAATGAACACATGGTAAATGATCGCTTCGTGCGCCCACTCCGGCGGCATGAGCGTATCAACGTGATAGGTAAACGTCGTCGCTTGCCCGTCATACGGTGCAGGATTGGGCACATCTTTACCGCTAAAATGCGCGGCGGTGGCGGCCTCAATCGTCGCGTCAGCATCCGGCCAATCCGCGAAAATTTCGGGGCCGTTGACGTTATCACGCACTGCCCACGCGCCGATCCTGTACCGCATGACGGTTCCTGCGGGCTGTGGCGGCAAGGTCGCGGTCCAAGTGGTGATATACCCCCAGACCAGCGAATCCCACTCGGTTTTGGTCTGCGCTAACGGGATCGCCCGCCCATTGCTGGCAATACCATGTTCTCCGGTGGGATCGCTGCCATCCGTCGTGAAGTAGCAAGCTATATGATCGGCGGCGATATCTGGGCCGACGCGCACGCGGATCATGACCGGGGTATCCGGGCCAGGATCGCGCGGTATGATCGCGTGATCATGCTGGATACCCTGCCGCGTGGCGCGATGATGCAGCAGTTTCAGTTCATCAGTGGCCCAGGTCCCAAAGATAAAATCCATATATGTTCACCTAACCCTTCACCGCGCCAACGGTCAGCCCGCCCACAATAAAGCGTTGCAGCGAGATATAAAGCGCGACAATGGGCACGGCGGCGATCAGCGATCCGGCGGCAAACACACCCCAATCCGTCGAGAATGTGCCATCTTCCACGAATTTGTACATACCCACCATCAGCGTGAGGTTTTCACGCTCGCCGCCCAAACCGAGAATGATCCGGGCCAACATAAAGTCATTAAACGTGCCCACAAACGAGAGCAGCCCGATCACCGCCAGAATGGGCCGGATCAGGGGGAAAATCAGGTACAGGAACGTTTGCCAATGCGCCGCCCCATCAACCCGCGCCGACTCGTCAATCGCGGTGGGGATCGTGTCAAAGAAGCCTTTCATCATCCAGATATTGATCGCCATCCCGCCGCCCATATAGATCAGAATCAGGCCGCCATAGGTGTTGATGTCCACAAAGGGAATGTATTTCCCCAGTTGCAGCAGCATCAAGTAAAAGGCCACCATCGCCAGCAGATTGGGGAATACCTGAATGATAAAGATCGCCAGCAGCACCGTGCGCCGCCCATAAAAGCGGAACC
>JAFGJA010000161.1 GCA_016929355.1 Anaerolineae bacterium
CAGATTGCGACCAAGCAGGCCGAAACGAAAAACACGAACATCGGCTACGACGTGATGAGCGGCGAGTTTGTGGACATGATCAGCGCGGGCATCATCGACCCGGCGAAGGTCACCAAGGGCGCGTTGGAAAATGCCGCCAGTATCGCGGCCATGATCCTGACCACCGAAGCCCTGATCACCGACATCCCCGAAGAAAAAGGGCCGGCGATGCCGGCGGGCGGCGGCATGGGGATGGATTACTAAATCGACCCAGCCTATACTAAACTGTGTCATTCTGAACAGCCTCACTCCGGTGGGGCTGTTTTTTTGCAATTTGTCCGTAACCCTCTATAGTGGTAGGGGACAATTTTTTATAACATGGGCAGTTGTAAATAGCTATGAGCGACAATTTGATCGGCGAGACGATTGATAAGTATCACATCCTCAAAGTAGTCGGCCAGGGCGGGATGGCGACAGTCTATCTGGCTCACCAATTGTCTATGCAGCGCGATGTGGCGCTCAAGGTTTTGCCCGCGCAATTTCTGCACCAACCCACTTCACTCGAACGTTTCCAACAGGAAGCGAGCATTGTTGCGCGATTGGAGCACCGTGCGATTGTGCCGGTTCATGATTATGGCGAATATAATGGTATTCCCTATCTGGTTATGCGCTATATGGATGGCGGTTCAGTGGATGAACTGCTGGCGGATGGTCCGGTTCCGGTGGATAAAACGCTCAAAATATTGGAGCAGATCGCGCCCGCATTGGACTATGCCCATCGCGCCGATGTGCTGCACCGCGATCTTAAACCGAGTAATATTCTGCTAGATGCAAATGGCGATGCCTATTTGACCGATTTTGGGATTGCGCGCATTTTAGGTTCCAAAACGCCATCCAAACAACTCACGACCACCGGAGTCGTGGGCACACCCTCTTATATGTCACCGGAGCAAGCCCAGGGGCACGATCTTGATGGGCGCAGCGATGTCTATGCGTTGGGCGTGGTCTTGTTTGAAATGCTCACGGGCAGCCGCCCGTTTGAGGGTGAAACGCCGTACAGTGTGGCGGTGAAACACGTCACCGAAACACCTCCCTCCGCCTGTGAAAAGAATCCTGTGCTGTCCCGTGCGATTGAGCATGTGTTGTATAAAGTGCTGGCGAAAAATCGGACCATGCGTTACCAGACCGCAGTGGAATTAGTCGAAGGTTTGCGCGCGGCTGTCGAAAATCCGACAGGTGAATCGTTGTTGAGCAGGGCGGGTATGACGGAGACGGAGCCATCGCTGAATAAAGCCTTGCAGGAAGAAGCCGCCCGCCGCCGTGAAGAAGGCCAAGCGCTGGAAGATAGCTCACGAACAGTCTTGCCGCAGCCCATACCCCCGGCAGAACGTAATCTGCGCCCGCCATCATCGAGCGGTTCACCCGCTTTTGCGCCACCGGTAGCGCCAGCGTATACCGGGCCGTTCGTGCCAGCCCTGACGCCGCGCAAACGCAAACGCCGGACTGCCCCCGCCTGGATGACCTGGGCAACAATTGCGATGTTAATTGGCGGGTTAGTCCTATCTGGTGTAATGGGCGGCGTATACGTTCTGTTGAATTCGGAATCGGCTACGCCAGGAACAGCCGATTATGGCGCAACGGCTATTTTTAAACTGACCGCAACCAAACAAATGATACTTAACGGGCCAGAAACAGTTGAAACGCTGCCCATTTTGACGCCAACCGCGACTGTTCCACCGACGAATACCTTGCGCCCAACAGAGGAATCGCCGGGTTGAGTTGTGCCCGTTTCTTTGCGCATATACATTAAAGATCGAGGATGAGACATGATGCAAACGATACTCAATGAGGTGACTGTTGAATTGATTCAGGGCGATATTACGGACCTGGACGTTGATGCGATTGTCAATGCAGCAAACTCACAGCTTATTCTGGGATCAGGGGTGGCTGGGGTCATTTACCGTAAAGGTGGTTCAACAATTCAGGATGAGTGTTTGAAGATCGGGCATTGTGATGTTGGGGATGCGGTGATCACGGGTGGCGGCAATCTCAAAGCGCGCCATGTGATTCACGCGGTAGGGCCGCGTATGGGCGAAGGCAGCGAGGCGGGCAAATTGGGGAATGCGGTGCGGGCGAGCCTGGATTTGATGGAGCAGCATAGATTAGCCAGCATTGCCTTACCCGCGATCTCCACCGGCGTTTTTGGCTATCCACTGGAAGGCTGCGCCGAGGTGATGCTGCGCGTGATCTTTGATTACACGTATGAGGATTTGCAGACACTCAAGCGTATCATCGTGTGTTTGTATGACGCGCGGGCCTTGCGCATTTTTGAAGCCGAGTTTCAGCGCAAACTGGACGAATTGCAAGAAGGTGAGTAAGCGGCCAGACGCTTGTGGCATCAGGTAAGCGTCGGGCAGTTACGGCGGGTTCAGGCTTGGCGATTAGACGTTTTGTGGTACACTTCGCCCCGTTTACCAGATTTAGTTGACCGGATTGTCGAGAGAGGTCATGCACCATGCGTATTTTGCTCACCGGGGCTGCTGGATTTTTAGGATCACATTTGTGTGATCGGTTGCTGGCTGAAGGTCATTCCGTTATCGGCATGGATAACCTGCTGACCGGCAATATTGACAATATCCAACATCTTGCCGGGCGCGATGATTTCACGTTTATCAAGCAGGATGTTACCAATTACATTTACATTGCCGGTCCCATTGATGCGGTGATGCATTTTGCGTCCCCGGCCAGCCCCATCGACTACCTGAATTACCCAATTCAAACGCTCAAGGTGGGCGCACTTGGTACGCACAATGCGTTGGGTGTTGCCGCAGCTAAGGGGGCACGTTTCTTGCTCGCTTCGACCTCGGAAATATACGGTGATCCCCTGGTGCATCCCCAGCGCGAAGACTATGCCGGTAACGTGGATACGATTGGTCCGCGCGGGGTGTATGATGAAGCCAAGCGTTTTGCCGAGGCAATGGTGATGGCTTACCATCGCACACATGGCGTTGATACGAAAATCGTGCGCATTTTTAACACATACGGCCCGCGTATGCGGTTGGATGATGGGCGCGTAGTCCCCAATTTTATCGGGCAAGCGCTGCGTGGCGAATCTTTGACGATCTATGGTGATGGTACTCAGACGCGCAGTTTTTGTTATGTGAGCGATCTCGTCGAAGGCATTTACCGCCTGCTCATGAGTGACTATAATGATCCGGTGAATATCGGCAACCCCACTGAGATGAGCATCCTTGAATTTTCGAATATTGTGAACGAACTGACGAATTGTACCTCCGGTATTGTCTTCAAGGAGCATTTGCGCATTGCGGGCGATCCGCAAACGCGGCAACCGGATATAACCCGTGCGCGTAATGTGTTAGACTGGGAACCCAAGATCGATTTGCAGACCGGGCTAGAGAAAACTATCGCCTATTTTAAGGATCGCGTCTGATGCAACTGGGCACAACCCAATCCAATTCACGCCCGTTGGTGTGGATCGGATTGGCGGTGGGATGTGGTTTTTTGGTCGCGTGGCTGCCGGTAATGGCGTCTGCCGGGCTGATCGGCGGAGTAGCGCTGCTGCTGGTGGTAGTGCTTGAGCCACCTCTGGCCGTGCTGCTTATGTTGAGTCTCGCGCCATTAAAAACGCTTATTGCCACCGAAGCGCCGTTGCCTCTGCCGTTAGATATTGGGCAGCTGAGTTTTGCGCTGGTGATAGCGGCGTGGGCGGTGTGGCGTGTGACGCGCCAACGGTTTACGGCTCTGCCCTTCACGCGCCTATATTGGGCGTTGGCGGGGATTATGCTGGCGTTTGTCCCGTCATTATTTGGCGCGGAATCCACAACGGCCTGGGTATCCGAAATCCTGAAATGGGTTGAGATGGGCGTGTTGGTGCTGATCGTGCTGGATTTTGGTTTGCCTCACCATTCTATCTCTTCTCCAAGCGGAATGGTTGGAGAACCTGATTTGTGTAGGGGAGGGTTTGCAAACCCTCCCTGGGCGACTTTGCAAAGTCGCCCCTACAAAGATCTGCAAGGCGAGTTCGCCAACGACATCTCCGGCGTGGAGAAGGGGAGTCAGGCGTTTGATGCGTCCCCTACCGGGCGCTGGCAGTGGATCGCGTTTGGGGTGGTGTTGGCGGCGGTGCTGCAAGCGCTGATCGGCCTTTATGAATATCGGGGCGGATCGGGCGCGCCGCATCTCTGGATCGATTATGTGCATTTCCGCGCTTTCGGTACATTTGGTCAGCCCAACCCGTTTAGCGCATTTATGGGTTTGTCGCTACCATTGGCGCTGGGTTTGGCCTGGGGTTATGCGTGGCAAGCGTTTGCTCAATGGCAAATGGATCACCGGTGGTCGGCCTGGTTGGTGTCCGGTATGTTGGCGCTGATGTATGCGGGTTTTGGGCTGCTTCTGCTGGCGGGATTGCTGGTCGCGTGGGGGCGCGGGGCATGGTTGGGCTTTGGCGCGGCGGCAGTGATGATGGTCTTTTTTGCGTTTCGCCAACGCTGGATCGGGGTGGTGCTGATTACCTCCGGGCTGGTGTTGGGGTTAGCGTTGTGGTCGGCGGGCTTGCTGCCAGCTACGATCCAATTACGCATTGATAACACATTGAACGAGTTCATCGGGTTCCGCGATGTGCGCGGCGTGCCGATCAGTGACGACAATTTTGCCATTGTCGAGCGGTTGGCACACTGGCAGGCGGCGATCAACATGATGAACGATCACCCGTTTAGCGGCGTGGGGTTAGGCAATTACGAAACCGTTTATTTTGATTACAGCGTTCCAAGTTGGCCGCGTCCGCTTGGTCATGCGCATAATGATTATTTGAATGTGTTGGCTGAAACCGGGCTAATCGGTTTGGTGGGCTATCTGGCGGGCTGGATCGCGATTGGTTGGTGGACGCTGCGCGCGTTGCAGCAACCTGATCCCGTGATGCGCGGCATGGTGTTAGGCTTGATGGGAACCTGGACGCATCTGGCGATGCACAGCGTGGTCGATAAGCTCTATGTCAACAATATTTTTCTCCATATCGGGGTGATGCTGGGATTACTGGCAGTAGCTTTCTGGCATCGTGAGTATGCATTGGTGGAATCATAAGCATGGTATCATCTGAAACAGAAACACCGCAGCATGAGTTACAATCAGCGACAAAGGCGTCCTGGTTGGCTTATCCGTTTAATGTATGGAATCAGATTATCCTGAAGATCGCCGGACGCACTGGCGGCGCAAAAGCGAAAGAGGTTGAACGCTTTTTAAAGTTTGCGACAGTCGGCATCATTGGCGCGATTATTGACTTTGGTGTATTAAATCTGTTACAGGCAACAGTCTTGAGTCCGACTGATCCGCATGGATGGGCCAAAGTAGCGCTTGCCACAAGCGCCGCGTTTGTGGCGGCGGTTGCGAGCAACTTTATTTGGAACCGCTATTGGACGTATCCCGACTCGCGATCACGGCCCATTCAACAGCAGTTAGCCCAATTTTTCCTGGTGAGTCTGTCGGGGTGGACATTCCGCCTGTTATGGGTGAGTACCTTATACGGCCCGTTGGGGAATTTTGGTGCAGATGCGCTGCAAACGCTTGGTTTAACGGATGGCTTGGACGCGACAGCGACGAAAAAATTAGGGACTAATTTCGCCCAATTTTTCGCCGTCTGGATCGTGATGGTATGGAATTTCTTTGTTAATCGTTACTGGACCTATAACGACGTGGAGTGATGTCAATGGGTGAAAAAATTCTAGGCGAGAAAATTCTGATTGTGGACGACGATCCACTCTTGTGTAATTTACTGCGGATGGCGTTGGGGCGCGAGGGGTTTGATACCGCCGAAGCCTATTCTGGCGAAGATGCATTGAGCTATCTAAAGGCGAACACCGTTGATCTGATCCTGCTGGATGTGATGATGGCCGATCTCAATGGCTTTGATGTGTTGCGCCAATTGAAAGCCGATAACGCGACGCGGAATATCCCGGTGATTTTCTTGACAGCGCGCGTTGATGCGATCAGCCAGAAAACCGGCATGGATATTGGGGCGATTGAGTATCTCACTAAGCCGATTACGCCTGACGTGTTGATTGAGCGTATTCGTTCCGTGCTGACCGCGCACGCCTGATCACACTTCACATGAAACAGCCGGTAGGGATCGATTATACCGCCGCCTATGAACAGGGAGCGGGTATTGGGCGTTATGTGCGCGAACTGGTGCGCGAACTAGCCGCATTGGATGGCGAGACACCCTACCGGCTATTTGTTGCCGGGGCCAAACGCGGTTTGCTCCCGGCTGTTCCCGGTACGAATTTTACGTGGCGTCCAACGCGCGTTACGCCGCTCTGGTTTGCGCGTCTCTGGCATCGGCTGCAAGTGCCGTTACCGGTGGAAACGTTTGTCGGGCGTGTGCCTTTATTTCACGCGACTGATTTTACGCTGCCGCCGACTCTGCCCGGCACAAAAACGCTGCTCACCGTGCATGATCTGTCATTTGTGCGCGCGCCGGAAACGACGACGCCGGTACTGAAAACGTATCTGGATAGGGTTGTGCCGCGTTCGGTGCGCCGGGCGACTCACGTATTGGCCGATTCGCAAGCTACCAAAGATGATCTGGTCGAACTGTATCAAACTCCGTCCGACAAAGTGACTGTTTTATTGGGCGGCGCGAATCCCGAATTCAGACCCATCACTGATCCCGCCGCGCTGCAAGCGGTGCATAGACGGTATAAGCTGCCTGATAATCCGTATATTTTCTCAATTGGTACGGTCCAACCTCGCAAGAATTACGCGCGCCTCATCGAAGCCTTAGCCGCGCTTGGTCCGGCTTATGCTGATGTACATCTGGTGATCACCGGAGGGCGCGGGTGGTTGGATAGTCCCATTTATCAAGCAGTGGCGGATTACGGCTTGAGTGAGCGCGTGCATTTTACCGGTTTCGCGCATGATGGCGATTTGCCCGCGTTGTATTCGGCGGCGCGGTGTCTGGCATATCCCTCTTTATACGAGGGGATTGGGCTGCCGGTGCTCGAAGCGATGGCTTGCGGGACGCCGGTTGTTACGTCTAATATCTCATCAATGCCCGAAATTGCAGGGGATGCCGCCCTGCTGATCGATCCGTATAATGTCGATGAGCTATCCGAGGCGTTGGCGCGGTTATTGTCGGATGAGGTGCTGCGCGCCGAGTTAATCGTGCGCGGGTTTGAACAGGCGAGTTATTTTACCTGGGCACGTGCGGCCCAGCAGCTTAAAAGCATTTATCAGCAGATATTAGAAGACAAGGACTAGATCATGGCGAAGAGGCCGGAGCAAGACCCCAACAAGCCCGTTTTTATCTTTGATACGCCCGGTGATTGGCAAGCAACCAAGATCGGTGAGGCGATCTACAACACGCGCGGCGATTATGTCGGCTGGATCGAAGATGAGGATATTTATAAAGTCGATGGTGAATGGGTAGGTCGCTTAAGCAAGGATGGCCGGATTTTGCGTAAGCGTACCGAACGCCGCCGCGAACTGCACCCGAATCCCCGTCCCGCGCCACCGAAGCCCGAACGGATGCCCGCGCGCGCGCCGCTTCCCCCGATGATGGCGGAGTTGAATTACAGCATCGTGGATGTGTTGGACGAGGAGCCGGACATCTTTAAGCAGATTTCAGACCTGAAGCCGGATATGGATTAGCCATTCTCGTATGACTGGACAACAGGCCAAATCCGAACGTGATCTCACCCCGCGCTGTGTATCAGAGTCGCGCGTCACGGTCAGTATGTTGATGAATCCCGAACACGCGAATGTGTTGGGGAATGTGCATGGCGGCGTGATCATGAAACTGGTCGATGAGGCAGGCGGGTTGGCAGCGATGCGTCACGCGCGCTCGCCTGTCGTGACGGTTGCCATTGACTCGATGACCTTCGAGAAGCCGATCTATGTCGGCAATTTTGTCTTTCTCACCGCCGAACTAACATACACCGGGCGGACCTCAATGGAAGTGCGGGTCGAAGTCACGGCGGAAAATCCATTAACCAGTGAAAGTGTATTCACCAATCTGGCATATCTGGTGTTTGTCGCTATTGATGATCAGGGGCGTCCGCAGCCCGTGCCGCCATTGTGTTTGGAAACACCAGAGCAAGGACTGCGTTTTGAGCAAGCGCAGGAACGCCAGATCGAACGCAAGAAACAGCAGCAGCGCGAACAAACCTTAGAGGAATTTTCGCTGGCAAATGGGCAGTTAGATCGTACCAAGTCGGGGCAAGACTGAGATAAGGGAATTTTGACTATGTCGGAGCTATTGCCGGACCTGGGACCGGGCGCTGAACGTTCCCGTTTGTTGGAAATGCTGAGTCATACCGGGGCGCGGCGGGTGCTGCGTGATCCCTCGCCGGACCTGGGCATCGCGGAGCATTTGCCGTTTCCGTTTCTGGCGATGGTCGGCCAGCTTGAAATGCGTACCGCACTCATGCTCGCCGTGATCAATCCGGCGATTGGCGGCGTGTTGCTGATCGGGCCGCGTGGTACGGGGAAAACGACCTGTGTCCGCAGCTTAACCGATCTACTGCCGTATAACGAGATCGTTGACGAAGACGATGATCCATTGATCGATCCCGATGCAACGGGTGAGGCGGAACCACAAGTCCACTATGAGCCGGTGAAACTGGTCGAACTGCCGCTTAACGCGCGCCTGGAAGATGTGGTTGGCGGCGTGAACGAACGTATCGCGGTGCAGCAGGGGCGTGTCCGGTTGGAGCGCGGCATTTTGTCACGGGCGGATCAGAATTTGCTGTATATTGACGAAGTGAATTTGCTCGATGATCTGCTGGTCGATGCGATCCTTGATGCGGCGGCGCAGGGCAGTTATACCGTGCGGCGCGGCGCAATGTCCGGCACGTACCGGGCGCGGTTTGTGCTGATTGGCTCGATGAATCCAGAGGAAGGGCGTTTGCGTCCGCAGATCATGGATCGATTTGGGCTGCGTGTCCCGGTGCAAGGTCTGCACGATTCCGCGCAACGTTTGGAAGTGTACCAGCGTGTCCGGCGTTACCAGACTAATCGCCGCCGGTTTTTGGCTGAATGGGCCGAATTGACGGCTCAGGCACGCGAAGAAATCATCCTGGCGCGTGATCTGCTCAAAGAAACGGAACTGAACGATCAGGCGATTGAGATTGGCCTGACATTGATTAACAAGTTGGGCATTGATTCCCACCGGGCCGAGTACGCGATGTTTGAGGCGGCGCGCGCTCATGCGGCGGCTGATGGGCGTGATATAGCCGATATAGGTGATATTCGCGCTGTAGCACCGATGGCATTGCGCCAGCGTCGCAGTCAATTTATGGTGGACTTCTTCAATCGCCAATCCGATGAAGATGCCGCGATTCAGTCCGGCGTTGATGAACTGGTTGCGGATTGGGAAAAGGGTGGGGCATGATGCGGCGTGCATGGTGGATGACACTGGGCTTAGGTTTGGCGCTGGTATGTTATATGCTGCCCTGGTATACGCATGATACCGCCGGGTTCACAACCAATGCTTTCGATCTCGCGGAGTGGGCAAGTATTCACCCGGCGGTGCGTAGTAGTTCGCCGCCGATGCTGACGAGTTTGCTGCTGCGGTGGCCGCTAGTCGCCGTGATCATAGGCTTGGCGCTGACCGCAAATCGGTTTGAGGATGCGCGCGTGTGCTGGGTGGTGCGGGGTGTCGCGCTGCTGCTGGCGCTGCGGCTGATCTCGCCGAGTGATTTTTTCGCCAACGCCAGCGATGATCCGAATTACCGGCAAATGGCGCAGTTGACCGCCGCCAGTGTGATCGGTATTTTGGTGGCGATCATGTTGTTTCGTCTCGCGCAGCGCTGGCAAAATGCCGTGTTGGTTGGTGTGCTGCTGATCGGGGTATTGGCTGGCTGGCAAGGATTGGCTGATGCGGGTACGCTGCTCGATAACTTCGAAATTGCGGTGAGCATTGGTCCCGGCATTATCGGTTATACGCTGTGTATGGGGCTGGTGTTGATGGTGGCGATCTGGTCGAAACTCTCGATGCGGCAGCCGGCTAGCTTTTGAAGTAGCTTGATCGCAAAATAACAAAAAAGGGCGTTTGATGATGTGTTATCGGCTTGTTGCCGAATAGCACTATCAAGCGCCTTTTTTGCAAGCGTTTCAGGCTGTGATGAACGTTACTGGCCCATCTCGTTTTCGATGTAGCTCACTGCGTCGCCCACCGTTTCGATCTTCTGGGCTTCTTCGTCCGAAATATCGCCGCCGAACTGATCTTCAAAGGCCATGATCAATTCAACCAGATCGAGCGAGTCGGCATCCAGGTCTTCGCGGAAGCTGGCTTCCAGCGTGACCTTGTCTTCGTCTGCGCCCAGCAATTCGACGATGATTCCCTTCACCTGTTCAAATGTATCCGACATGGTTTATTCCTCCAATGGTTATGTGGCTCGTGATGCCAGTTATTTTACCTTAACGGCTCTACAAAGAACAGAAGTCTTCTGATATATTCTGTTCCGCGCCTAGAGTTTACACGGTCTGATTTTACCTGTCCAGATTATCTACATCACAAAGGAACACTGCACTATGCCAAAAGTTACGGATGCAGCGAGCACTGAACGGCGGAAAGATGATCACATTCGCATCAACCTTGAGGAAAATGTCCAATTCCCGCGCCTGACAACGGGTTTGGACCGTGTTCGGTTTATGCATCAGGCCGTACCAGAACTGAATCTGGCCCAGGTTGATCTGCAAACGACCTTCATGGGCAAAACGTTGCACCGCCCGTTTTTAATCTCATCCATGACCGGCGGGACGGAACGCGCGCAGAATATTAACCGGACACTGGCGGAAGCCGCGCAAGAAGCAGGTATCGCGATGGGGTTGGGATCGATGCGGGCGGCGCTTGAAGACTCGTCGCTGGCGGTGACTTTTGATGTGCGGGCGGTTGCCCCGGATATTGTGTTGTTAGCCAATCTGGGCGCGGTTCAGTTCAATTATGGGTATGGTGTGGCTGAGTGCCAACGGGCTGTCGAGATGGTCGCTGCCGATGCGTTGATTTTGCATCTTAATCCGGTGCAGGAAGCGGTGCAGCCGGAAGGTGATGGTAATTTTAGCGGCTTGCTGGCAAAGATCGAGGCGGTGTGTCGCGTGTTGGATGTGCCGGTGATTGCCAAAGAGGTAGGGTGGGGCATTTCGCCACAAGCAGCGCGACAGTTAGCCGATGCAGGCATCGCAGCGATTGATGTGGCCGGAGCTGGGGGAACATCGTGGAGCGAAGTGGAGTATCACCGTGCGCCAACCAGCCACCATGCACAGGTCGCACGCGCCTTTGCCGATTGGGGTATCCCAACCGCAGATAGTATCCGGTACGTGAAGGAGACTGTGCCGGATATGCCGGTCATTGCGAGCGGTGGGTTGCGGGATGGCATTGATGTGGCGAAATGTATCGCGCTCGGTGCGGACCTGGGCGGGTTGGCTGGCCCCTTTCTCAAGCCTGCCGAAACATCGGTTGAGGCGGTGCTTGATGTTATCTGGGAACTTACTACACAACTGCGGATTGCCATGTTTGCCAGTGGCGCAGCCGATATAGCGGCGCTCAAGCAAACGCCGCTTTACCCGGTGCATTAATTGCCCTGAATCGGTCCGAACAGGGGTTGCGCTTCGCGGAGGGCATCGCCAGCAGACCGGGCCATCATGCGCCCTTGATCGATCACGTCGGGCGGAATTACGGTGCGGGGTTGCAAACATTCAGCCTGCCAGAGATCAACCGCCTGAGCGGTGTCAATCGCGGCCTGACGCAGCAGGTCATTCAGGGTGGCATAAGCGGAATCGTTGCTGGCTTCGTCACGCTGCGTCATGTCTTCCGGGTTGATCGTGGTCAGATCAGCGCCGCATTGGACCTGTTTATTGGCGGCCAGGTCTTCCCAAATTTGCAAAATAGCAGCTTGCGCCGCGCTGATTTGCTCATAATCGCGTTGGAGATTGATCAGGATTGGTGATAGGGTTGGGACACTGGTTGCGGCGGGGGTGGTGGTCGGTTTCGCTTCTGATTCATCCGGTGATGAGTCATTGCTGCACGCGGTCATGCTCAAGGTGAATACAATCAGAAGGCAGATGGTAAGCCCTACTTTGCGCATTAGATTTTTCCCTTCTACACAAACGCAGCGAAAACATGATTGCCGAGCAAACGCCCGCGCGGAGTTAATCTTACCCGATCTTGCGTGGGATCGGATGTGGTGATGCGTTCCAGCAGCCCCTGCGCGATCAGGCGATCCAATTCTGCGCCATATATCGCCCATAGATCGCGTCCGAAACGCGCGTGAAAATCCCCGGCAGCGATGCCCTCTTGTGTTAAACGCAGGCCCAAGATCATCGTGTCGGACATTATATCCGCGTCGCCTAACTGTTCGATTTCATCGGCGGCGGGTGTTAGCGGAAACGGGCGCGCAGCGTCAGATTCGGGCGCTTCCTGTAACCGGGTGATATAGTCGGTGGGATGCAACACGTTCGCATAGCGCACGCCGGCGGCGCAACCATGTGCCCCGGCTCCGATGCCCAAATAGGGCAAGTTGCGCCAGACATGCACATTATGTTGGCACGCAAACCCCGGTTTGGCCCAATTGCTGATTTCGTATTGCTGGAAGCCTGCTTGATCTAGACGGGCGGTGGCCCATTCGATCATGTCGGCGGCTTGATCGTCGTCCGGCATAGGCAGCGTGCCGCGTGCGATCTGGTGTTCCAGTGGAGTCGCATTTTCGACACTCAAGCTATACAATGACAGATGATCGGGATTCAATGTGATAGCTGTCTCCAAACTTTGTCGCCACATGGGGGATGTCTGGCGCGGAATACCATAGATCAAATCAAGACTGAGTGAATCAAATCCAGCCGTGCGTGCTGCCTGCACCGTGTGTTGCACATCAGCGATGGAATGGCGGCGGGCAATTAATGCTAATTCAGCATCGTGCGCCGATTGCATCCCGATACTGATGCGATTGACTCCGGTCTGGCGCAGTGTCGCCAGATAATGGGCATCGATTGTGCCGGGATTAATTTCGAACGTGATTTCAACTTCGGACAGCCATGCAAAGGCAGTTGCGCAGTGGTTCAGAATTGTTGCAACAGCCTGGACCGGTAAAAGACTGGGCGTGCCACCACCAAAATAGATCGTATTGATCACATGATGCGCGGGTAGGTGACTGGCGGCAAAACTCAGTTCGCGGCGCAGCATTTCAACGTAAGTTGGGATCAACGCCATTTGGCCGGTGTAGGTATTAAACGCGCAATAGCTACAGCGCGTAAGACAAAACGGAATGTGTAAATAGAGTGATATGCAGGTTGTCATGTTGTTAATTATTCTGTGATATTTTATGAAACCGGCTCCACCAATTGCGAGAACACTAGCGGACTACTATAATTACGGCAAATCAGCAAGGAATTATTGGCATAAAGGTTGCATTTAATGGTTGATACACAGAAATTTCCCGGTAATGTCCCTGAGCAACCCTCATCAGATACCCTTCAACCCGGCTCGGTCCTGCAAAAGCGCTACCGTATTACTGGCGTTATTGGTGTTGGTGGTATGGGGTCGGTCTACCAAGCCCGCGATCTGCGTTTCCCGAACGTGACGCGCTATGTCGCTGTGAAGGAAATGTTGAATCTTTCCACCGACCAAAGTATGCGCGAAATGACGCTGAAAAACTTCGAGCGCGAATCGGATATGTTAGCGTCTTTGAGCCATCCCTCTGTCCCCGAAATCTATGATTATTTTCCCAGTAAAACACGCGCTTATCTTGTCATGGAATATATCAATGGACGGGACTTAGAAGCCATTCTGAATGCGTCTGGTGATGCGCTAACCGTCGAAACTATCGTCCAATGGGCGATTGATCTCTGCGATGTGCTGGGGTATTTGCACCGTCATGAACCGGAGATCATTTTCCGTGACGTGAAACCCTCGAATATTATGATCGACCAGCATGAACAAATACGGTTGGTCGATTTCGGGATCGCTAAGGTGTTTCAGGAGGGCCAAAAAGGGACCATGATCGGGACAGAGGGCTACTCTGCGCCCGAACAGTATCGTGGCGAAGCAACACCGGCCAGCGATGTTTATGGTGTTGGCGCTACTCTGCACCACATTTTGACCCAGCGTGATCCGCGTTTGGAGCCACCTTTTACCTTTGCTGATCGTCCGATTCGGGAAGCGAATCCTAATGTGTCGCCTGAGTTGGAAGCGATTATCATGAAAGCGCTCGAATTCAATCCGGCGGATCGGTATGCCAATGCCGCCGAGATGAAGGAAGCGTTACAGTCGTTGATGTCCCGGCCATCCCTGGGCGGTGTGATGTCCGCTTTTGCGGGCATAACGGAAGCCCAGAGTAGCGGTAATGAGTGGGCCGTTGCCGAAGGGATTACCCCGGTTTGGATGTTTAGCTGTGAGGATGAAATCCGGTCATCGCCGACGGTCCATGAGAATCTATTATACATCGGCGCACATGATAACAACCTATATGCGATCAATATCGCTGATGGCAGTTTCAAGTGGAAATATGCCACTGATCATCCAGTTGTGTCGACTCCGGCCATTGTCCCGGACGAAAATCTTGTGGTATTCGGTTCAGTTGATCACCAATTATATGCCCTGGATGCGCGCACAGGTCGTTTGGCCTGGGTAGTGCCCACGAAAGGTCCGGTCCGGTCATCGCCCACTGTGGCGCATGGGCACGTATTTTTTGGGAGCGATGATGGCTTGCTCTATGCGGTGCGTGTGAGCGGCGGTCATAAACAATGGACCTGGGATGGTGGTGATCCGATTCGTTCACGCCCCCTGATACACGGCGAGATGATCATTATTGGACAGGAATCCGGTTATGTCGTCGCCGTTGATCTATCCGGTAAGGTCATGTGGCGGTTCAAGACCAAACGCGCTGTTTCCTCATCACCGGCGGAGTACGAAGGCCTGGTGATTTTTGGTTCGATGGATTGGCAGGTATACGCGCTGGATATTGAGCGCGGCTGGAAAGTATGGGAGTACCGGACCAATAAGGGTATTATTTCCTCACCGGCTATCAGTGATGATAAAGTGTTCATTGGCTCGGTAGATGGTAGTTTTTATGCACTTGATGCATCAAATGGGCGGGAGCGCTGGCAATTTCAGACAGAAGGCCAAATTACATCATCACCCGTTTGTGCGGGTAGTAATGTTTATTTTGGCGGCATTGACGGGAAAGTGTATAGTTTGGATGCCAAGACGGGGCAGTTGCGCTGGAGCTATGAAACTGGCGGGCCTGTTCCGTCATCGCCCGTTGTTCACAACGATGTAGTTTATATTGGTTCTATGGATAAACGTGTATATGCGTTTAAGGCATAATCTGCTGGAGATAAACCATGGATTTTATTCGTCGTTTACTGGGCCTGCCGCCGAATTCCAAGACGCCAGGGACCGCCGAAGAAGAAGTTGACGTTATGCACGGCGCTGACGCTGCTGGAGTTGGCGGTCCTGTCGAGCCAGTCATTGAGGTGCCTGAGGATACGTCACCCCAATCTATTGCATCGTTTGAGAAACCTACGTCTAACAGTGGGCCGATGACTGACAAACCCAATGGGGCAGCATCCGAAACGAAAGTGGCGGCGGCTGAGTCTGATGTGGAGATGACGGCTGGCACTCGTCCACTGCCCCCACTTGAAACGATCATTCCGCAGCCGGGTGAACGGATCACATTCGGTCAATTGAGCGTGGTGGGAATGGTCCGTGGCAACAATCAGGATTCCGTTTTGAGTATTTTGTCATCGGGCACTAGCATTGACGATTTGCCGGATTTTGGGTTGTTTGTGGTGGCCGATGGGATGGGTGGACATCAGGAAGGTGAACGCGCCTCCGCGATTACGACGCGCATTGTTGCCAAACACGTCATGAGCGAAATTCATACGGCCTTGCTGACGCAATCCATGAATGATCCAGATCGCCCGCCGATTGCCAATATTTTGAGCGCGGCCGTGCAAGAAGCCAATGATGCAGTCACGGAATCGATTCCCGAAGGGGGCACTACCGTGACAACGGCGGTCATTCTTGGCGATCTGGCGTATATTGCGCATGTGGGGGATAGCCGCGCCTATTTGATCACCGAGGAACGAATCGAACAGGTGACGCGCGATCATTCGTTGGTGCAGCGCTTGATCGAGTTGGATCAGTTGACGCCAGAAGAAGCCGTTGAACATCCGCAGCGCAATGTGCTTTACCGGGCCATTGGACAAAGCGAATCGTTGGATGTGGATGCGATTACGCGCCGTTTGCCACCGCGCTCGTACTTATTGTTATGCAGTGATGGGTTGTGGAATATGGTTTCTGAAGAAACGATTATGGATATAGTCATGAAATATCGTGATCCACAAACGGCGTGCAATGAACTCGTCAAATTAGCGAACGAACGTGGTGGGCCGGACAACATTACGGTGACGCTCGTTCAAATGCCGGGCTAGTGTGGGGTGAGGTGGTAGTCAAATTCTAATGGATGCATCGCGCAACTTATATGCGATTCTGGGGATTCCCCCGGAAGCCACGCAAGAGGATATTCGGGAAGCCTACCGGATTATGGCCCGGCGCTTCCATCCTGACGCGAATCCGAACGAAGGGGCTGGTCTTCAGTTCCGTGATATTGCGATGGCTTATGAAATCCTGGGGGACTCAGGACGACGAATTCAATATGATGTCGCGCGGCGTGAATTTCGGGATGAACCCTCGTATTTTTCGCTGCGAGTCACACCAAGCAAACGTGTTTTAACGGCCTTTGATGAGCCACAGGTTGTTTATCTCCTGGTGGAAGTTGTGCCCATGCATCAGAGCAAAAAACGCAGCCGGGAAGACACCAGAATGAATCTCACGCTGGTACTGGATCGTAGCACGTCGATGCGTGGAGTCCGGCTGGATAAGGTCAAGATCGCGGCCCAGCAGATCATCGAACAGCTTTCACCCGATGATATATTATCGGTGGTGACATTCAGTGATCGGGCTGATGTTGTGATTCCGGCGCAGCCTGTCCGTGATAAAATTTCGTTACGGGCGCAGGTTAGCATGATGCGGGCCGATGGTAGTACCGCTATTTACCAGGGACTAGCGGCGGGCGTCGAGCAGGTTCGGAAATATGCGGGGCCGCGTTGGGTGAATCATGTGATCCTGTTAACTGATGGCCGCACCTATGGCGACGAAGAACACTGTGTGAATCTTGCCAAGAAAGTGGGCGGTGAGGGCATCAGCATTAGTGGGATGGGCATTGGCGAAGAATGGAACGATGAATTTCTGGATGAAATTGCCAAACATACCGGGGGGACATCGGCCTATATCAATTCGCCTGCCGCCGTCGTCAGTTTCTTGAATGACCGGGTGCGTAGTTTGGGGGATTCATTCGTTGAACGGATGCAGCTTTCAGTAGCTCCCGATGCGGATGTGATTCTTGAATCGGCGTTTAAACTGACGCCGAACCCGCAGCCTGTCGAAATTTCGCCGCAGCCGATTCCTATCGGGGGGTTGGAATACAACCGAAACGCTTCTGTTTTGATTCAACTGCAAATGCCGCCGGCCAAACGCAATGGTTTCCGCACACTATGTCGCCTGGATGTCACCGGTGATGTGCCAGCGTTTAACCGGCAAGCGTTTAAAGTGTTAAGCGATATTTCGGTGGAAGTTGCCGAAAATCCTGAACCCGAAGACCCGCCGCTGGCTATTTTGGATGCATTAGGCAAATTGTCGCTCTATAAAATGCAGCAGAAAGCCGAAGCTGCGCTGCAAAGTGGTAAGGTTGAGGAAGCGACTCGCCGCCTGGAAAATTTGGCGACACGTTTGCTGGCGGCGGGGGAGAATGACCTTGCGCAGATGGCGATGGTTGAAGCGCGACGGGTGTATAATACGCACATGCTGTCGGAGCAAGGACGAAAAACACTCAAGTTCGGAACCCGGATGTTGTTGGCTTTGCCAGGCCCACAAAGGGAAGATAAGACTTCAGCGACCCCCACGGATAAATCCGGGGGCTTGTGAGAGCAAGCCCGACGCTGACCAGCCTCAG
>JAFGJA010000162.1 GCA_016929355.1 Anaerolineae bacterium
CCCAATAGCCCACATCAAACACGAGCCACGCGATTTGTGCCGGATCAAATGTATCCACGCCCGTATCACCAACCCATTCGGCTTTAGTGAACTCATCCCAGAATAAAGTCACCTGAGTCCAATCACCACTTTCCGTCCATAATTCGACTTCAAATGGCGTTGCTTCGCTTGCATCAGCATTTTGTTGGGATGGGTCTTTGACCGCCAGCGCAAAATGCATAATCAGGCCCGGCGTATCGGTGCGCCAATAGAAACTGATGCCCTGGGCCTCAACCCAACTCGCATCCGTCTCGAAATTGACGCCGCAGCCTGCGGTCCCTTCGGTGGGGATGTCAAACGTCAGGTGCAGCGCGTATGCGCCACTATAAGCGGCTGAATCCAGGGCGCAGGTGAAGGTGTTCACGGGTTCGTTGGTATAGTCCCACCACCACTCCATCGCGGTTTCATCCTCAAAGCCGGCAAACAACTGCGCGCTTTGAAATTCATCACTGCCGCTGTAATCCGGTTCCTCAGCCGAATCCGATCCGGTATCAGTCTCAGCCTCACTTCCCGCCGATCCCGCTTGCGACTCTGCCGTAATGTCACCGGTTGGTGCGGTTGAGGGTTCGCCGGGGACAAAATCGCGGTACGCCTGATCGACAAATTCGACCAGAATTGGGCCGGTAATACCGTTAGCGATGTCGTTGGGATGGCTGTCCCATTCATCAGCGCGATAATCGGCGCGCAGATACCCGTTTTCATCGGCTAACAGGTGGAAGAAATCGAACACGACTACATTGGGATGTCCCGCCAGGTATTCATCCGAGGCCAGATAATCGGCCCACTGCTGCGCCCGCGCGGCATTAGCAGCGTCCGTTTCGTTGGGGACCAGGGGCGGCGGGGTGAACGGAATGAAGAGTTTATCGGGATAGTGGTCCATCACATCGCGGATGCTCAGGTAATACTGTTTGTATTGATTAAGCATCGCATCATCATAGATATTTGAGGTGGGAAAACAACTTTTGAACAGAATTACGTCCGCTTGCAGCATGTGACTCAAGGTATTGCTGGGCGGATCGGTGATGGGTTGGTTGAAGATCGCATACCAACCGTCAGGATCGGTGTTGTCGCCCGGCACATCCCAGTTGATACCGAGGTAATTCCCGGCGGGATCGACTAAGCCTTCGTCGTTGTAACCATGATCCCAGAATTCGTAACCGATGGCGGTAAATTCTTCGCGGACGCCGCCCTGCCAGATCACGCCCTGGCCGGTAGAATGGTGCATAAACAGGACTTGGACGGGGTGATCATCTTGTGCGGTAGCGGGTAATGGAACCAGCAGCGCCAGCATGATCACACATACGCTGACACGACCAATGATACGCCAAACATAACGGACCATAACCTTCCCTCCTTATGGTAGTTTTTAGGGCGTGTGATGATCGGGATCGGTGCTTGCGCCCTCCTTCAAATGTTGTTCGCGTGCTTGCACATGGTCTACCATGTCAATGAACTGGTGAATCAACTGCTCAATGTCTGCATCCTGATCCGAAGCGGCATCGGCCTGTACCTCACGCACATGCTCATACTGGCCTTGCGCCAATTCTTCGGTGGCATTGACGACCCGTTGCAGGTATTTGGTCGTATAACGCACCCGCTCGGCGAGGTCACGCATCATAGCGAGGCCCACCAGGGGCCGCTCGCGCACAAACGCCCGAAAATCGTCCCGGTGCAGAATCAAGACTTCCAGGTCTTCCTCGGCTTCGGCTGAGGCCGAGCGCGGTTTATCATCCAGCATGGTCCACTCGCCAAACATCTTATCCAGTGTGCGGATTGTAAACTCTGTCGTACTCCGTTCGTCACTGTCATCTTGATCGTTCTCGGTGTAGGACGTATAGATACGCACTTTGCCTTTCAAGATGATATACATCGAGTCGCCGGGATCGCCACGCTTGAACACGGTTGTGCCTTTAGGGAACGATTCGCGGCGCATCAAGTCAATCAGGGCTTGACGGTGGGCCGGGTCAACCCCTTTAAACAGGGGAACTTCGGCCAGTTGATCAACCATACCCATTATTCAATCCTCGTTTTGACGGGTGAGTCACTCAAAACAGTATAGCATCGTTTGGATGCAAGAGGTAACGGGCGGGTTAGGGGGAATGGGCGGAGATAAAACGATAGCTGCTGCTCAATCCGGCAGCAGGCCATCCATAATATGCACGATCATTTTTTTGGCGTCGATGTCAATTTCCAGGATACATTCATCAATGGCCGGTAGTAAAACCTCGCCGCGCGGCCCATGCACGACATAGACATCATTCGCGCCTGTTTCGATGATTTCGTCTATTTGTCCCAGGTGTTCGTCCTCATCGGTATAGACGGCTACCCCGATCAATTGGTACAGATAAAACTCACCTTCGGCGAGCGGTTCCCTATCAGCCGGCGCGATCATAAGATATTGCCCGCGCAAAAGCTCCGCCGTATTCCGATCCGGCACTTCGGCGAGTTGCAGGATCAGATACTTCTGATGGCGGCGCGCTTTTGTGACTTCATACAATTTCGCGGCGGCGGCATCCTCAGGATCGGAGCCAAGATAGAGTTTGCTGCCCGCTACAATGCGTTCCGGGTACTCGGTGAGAATGTCAATTCGCAGTTCACCGCGTATACCATGCGGACGCAGTACACGGCCCAGCATTAAAAATGGTGGTTGTTCAGATGTCATAAGCTGTTCTGTGTGTCCAGCGCTGGCTGGTTAGACAATATCGAGCGTAATATGTTTGCCTTGTTTAGCCGCCAGCACCCGAACCAGCGTCCGTATGGCATTAGCAACCCGCCCGTTTTTACCGATCACGCGGCCCATATCTTCCTGCGCCACTTCGAGTTCCAAAATGGTATTGTCGCCGCGATCAATGCGGGTTACATGAACTTGTGAGGGATCATCAACCAGCGATTTGGCGATATATTCAACGAGTTCCTTCATAATAAGTACGCCCCTATTAGGAAAAGTTCACCTGCGGGCAGCCGCCTGATGTGGCTGGAACTGCACACAAGGTGAACGTATAGCACATTAATGGAGAAAACAAATAGATTCCGCATAATGACGTAGGGGCGAACCAATGTGTTCGCCCGGGGCCGACACGCTGGTCGGCCCCTACATGGTATGCGTTTGAATTGTTTTCTCCATAAGCTAACAATAGCCCGATCTTAGTCGTCGGATTCTTCAGCTTCTTCGGCAATCGCTTCGGTTGCTTCCTCTGTCGCTGCCACGTCTTCCGATTCCTCACTGGCTTCGGGTTCAGTCGCTTTGACAACCGTTTCCTTAACCGATGCTTCGGCAGCCGCTTCGGCGCGGGCCGCTTTCATCGCTTCTTTGGCTTCCTTGCTCATCGGCGCATACTCGGTTTTCGGGCTGACAGTCTCGCGCGCTTCGGCCGCCGCCGTCGCTTCAGCCAGCAGTTTTTCGAGGTCTTCGCCTTGCTTGAGCCGGGCGTAACGATCCATCGTGCCAAGCGTCTTGAAGATGCGCTCAACGGCTTCGGAGGGTTGCGCGCCCACGCTCAACCAATGCAAGGCGCGGTCTTCTTGCAGTTCCATTGTATCCGGGCGGGTGCGCGGATTGTAGAAGCCGATAATTTCAATGTAGCGACCATCGCGCGGGCTGCGCTTGTCGGTCACGACGATACGATAACTGGGTTGTTTTTTGCGCCCAACGCGGCGCAGACGAATACGAACCATCTGTTGACACCTATCCTTATGTCTCGTTTTTTGATTTTTTATCTGCTGTGGGCGAGAGGATAGGGCAGGGACGGGCTGCCAAATTACCTACCACAACAGCGATAAACGTTGTTAATGGGCGTTTTAGCCGAATAGACCGGGAATTTTTGGCATCCGGCCCGATCCGATGATTTTCATCATTTTCTGCATCTCGCGGAACTGCTTAAGCAGCGCATTGACATCCTGCACTTCGACCCCACTCCCGGCCGCGATGCGCCGTTTGCGGCTGGCGTTCAGTTTTTTGGGATTGCGGCGCTCGTCGGGTGTCATCGAATAGATGATCGCTTCGACTTTCTTCATCTGTTTTTGCGCATCTTCGTTATTAATGTCAACTTGTTTGCGCAATTGGCCCATGCCGGGCAGCATATCCAGAATTTGGCTGATGCTTCCCATCCGCTTGATCTTTTGCATCTGGTCGAGGAAGTCTTCCAGCGTGAACTGGTTTTTCATCATTTTACGCTGGAGTTTTTCGGCTTCTTTCTCGTCAAACTCCATCTCGGCGCGTTCAATCAGGGTCATCATATCGCCCATGCCGAGAATACGTGAGGCCAGCCGATCCGGGTGGAACAGTTCGAAGGCGTCGAGCTTTTCCCCGACCCCCATGTATTTGATCGGCACACCCGTGACCGCCCGCATCGAGATCGCGGCCCCTCCGCGCGCGTCACCATCAACTTTGGTCAGAATCAAACCCGTAACGCCGACAGCGTCGTTGAAGCCCTCGGCAATCCGTACCGCTTCCTGTCCGGTCATCGCATCTGCGACCAGCAGAATTTCGGCGGGATTGGTGCGCGCCTTGATCGCCGTTAGTTCGCCCATCATGTCTTCGTCGATTTGCAGGCGTCCGGCGGTATCCAGCAGCACGACGGATGCATTGGCTTCCCTGGCGGCTTTCAAACCCCGTTCGCAGATGTCCGGCGGCGCGGCAGATGTGCCTTCTTCGTGATAGGGCATATCCAACTGCTTCGCCAGCGTGACCAACTGATCGACGGCGGCGGGGCGGTAGGTATCAGCCGCTACCAGGAAAGGCCGGCGACCTTCGCGGCGCAGCACCAGCGCGAGTTTGGCGGCGGTGGTCGTCTTACCGGAGCCTTGCAGACCCACCAGCATGATCACGCTGGGGATGCTCTTGCCCAGGTTCAAGCGCCCCGGTTGACCGAGCGTTTCCATGAGTTCTTCATGGACGATCTTGATCACCTGCTGCGAGGGTTTTAGCGCTTTCTGAACTTCAGCGCCAATCGCGCGTTCTTTGACGCGGTTGATGAATTCTTTGGCAACTTTGAGGTTAACATCTGCTTCCAACAGCGCCATGCGAACTTCGCGCATCGCCGTGTTAACATCCGCTTCGGTAATTAAACCTTTGCGCCCCAGTTGCTCAAAGACGTTTTGTAGACGATCACTTAGACTTTCAAACATGAATCATTAGCCTGGAATGTGGGTGAACACCAACACCGAATTGTAAAGGATTGCCCCTACCCCGTCAAGCCGCAGGCAGGGATTCCCTACAATTTTCTATGTAGATTTTACGCAGGAGCAAGCGTGAAGTTTTGCCCGGTTTCGTATTCGTCCAATTGCTTGACGTTGCGATAGACCGTCACTTTCCCCTCACCTGCCACATGATATGATCCGTCAGGGTAGGCAATCAGGGCAGTGAGTGGGTCCACGCCGATGAGCGTCACGCCTTCCGGCAGTTCGGCCAGCAACCGCTCCGGCGAAAACCGCATCCGTACAAAATTGTGCTGCGCCAGAACTGCGATCTGCGGCATAAGTGCGAACCCCGGTTCCCACGCATTGCCGAACCAATGCACTGCGCCGAGCGCCATCGCACTCGCGCCAACGCCCATCACGGCGGCTTTGCGTTCGTAGATCGCGCGGCGCATGGTTTCGAAGGTTTGCGTTTCCTGCACCCGCTCGATCAGATCAAGCGCGCTGCCATCAGTTAGCACAATCGCATCGACCTTATCCAACCCTTCGTACTCCACGCGCGTATCAGCCTCTTGCCGGGTCGTGATCAACTTATAGTCGGTCATGGTGTTCAGCGTGTTGAGGTACTGCGTGGCGACATAGGCGGCTTTTTGCGGTTTGAATGTATCGGCAGTGGGCAAAACCGTGATGCGTGGCAGTTTATCGCCTTGCTGCCGTAGCAATTTCAGCCACGTTCGATCCAGGGGGCGGGTATCGCGCGAAAAGGCGTCACCGCCGTTAAAAATGACATATCCTTGCACATTTTCTCCTTACAAACGTCACCACACTCAACCCGACTCCTCCTCTCCATCGCATGGAGAGGAGGCTGGGGGGTGAGGTTTACATGATGGTTTTTGTAGACTCAAGCCAACCTGTAAGCCGCGTTCTGTACCTGTCGGAACCGAAATCCCGGCAGGCGGTGATCATCTATCTGGAACGACACTTACGCGCCGCCTCTAGCAACCTACCCGGAACTTAATGGGACGGGCCGCCCCTCGTTCCTGCTTGGTCTTGCTCCCGGTGGGGTTTGCCTGGCCGCCGGTGTCACCACCTGCGCCGGTGCGCTCTTACCGCACCGTTTCACCCTCACCCTGGTCCATCTGGACCGGGGCAATACGCCTCTCTGTTGCACTATTCCACCGAGTCGCCCCGTCTGGCTGTTAGCCAGCACCGTGCCCTCTGGAGCGCGGACTTTCCTCGCATTATCGGAGCCATAGCCCGCGATAACACGCGATCACCCGGTCAACTTGAGTCTGAGACTATTATACCATTGGCGTGCAGTCGTTTTGAGTGCGGGTTTTGGACAGTATCCTAACCTGTATCAATCCGCTTTTACCGTATCCGCCAACGCTTGCCAATGCGATTCATCCCAATAGCGCCGCGCCGCACCGGAGGTCGAAGGCAGCACCCAGATCGCCGTATCTCCAATCGTATCCGGTTGAAGACCGTAATCAAGCTTTTTCCGTCCGAGAAATTTCTGCGCGGCGCGTTTACCCACAAAGGCCAGTATACGCGGCTGAAATTCTTCGATCTGCGCGCGCAATGTATCCCCGCCTATTGCAGAAAAATCAAGTTCGTCATCATTGCCAATCTGCTCCTGTTCAAGATTGGTCAGACCGCAGCCGTAATCCAACAGATCGCGGTACTCGTGCGGCTCAAATTGGCGTGGCGTCAAGCCGACGCAATGCAGCACCGGCCAGAAGGCGTTGCCCGGTCCGGCATAATAGGCGGCGGCGTCGGCGGATTTTTTGCTCGCAGCCATACCGTAGAAGACGATTTTTAAGTCCGGCTGTAGGACATCAGGTAGAATAGTCATATGCTTTCACTAAACTGGTATTTATGGCGGATTGTGCTACCCTTACCTCAATTAACGGCGATCACTCAGCGAAACAGTAAAACTACAGCCTATGACCACTGCGCCCCAAACCCTGACCATCGTTGTCCCTGCCTATAACGAGGAGAACGGGATCGATGATGTCCTGATCGAGCTTA
Organism: Anaerolineae bacterium; assembly: GCA_016929355.1. GTDB lineage: Bacteria > Chloroflexota > Anaerolineae > Aggregatilineales > Aggregatilineaceae > JAFGJA01. The sequence goes on from JAFGJA010000162.1 coordinate 7,207, forward strand.
ACAGTTTGCGGCAGCGTTTGGCCGATCAAGCATGGACTGTCGAGATCGTCGTGGTGGATGATGGTTCGACGGATCGCACGGCGGCCAAAGTCCGGCAGCACGATCATATCACGCTGCTGGAACACAATCACAATCGCGGCTATGGGGCCGCATTAAAAACGGGTATCCAGCACAGCGACTCGTATTGGATTTGCATCACGGACGCCGACGGAACCTATCCCAACGAGCGCATTCCTGATCTACTCACGCACGCGCTGGAAACCCACAGCGACATGGTGGTCGGTGTGCGCACCGGCGAGCATGTCAAAATTCCGTTGGTGCGGCGTCCGGCGAAATGGTTTATCCGGCAGTTGGCGATCTTCGTCGCGGGCGATTTTATCCCCGATCTGAATTCTGGCTTGCGCTTGTTTCAGCGCGACGTAGCGCGGCGCTTTTTTGATATTCTACCCGATGGTTTTTCCTTCACCACCACGATCACGTTAGGGATGCTGGTCAATGGTTATCTGGTGAAATATCTCCCGATCAACTATCACGCGCGCGTGGGCCGCTCCAAGATTCGCCCGGTGCAAGATACGCTCAATTTTATGCAGCTCGTGCTGCGGATTGCGTTATTCTTCAAACCCCTGAAAATTTTCCTGCCCTTTAGCGGATTATTGGTTGTGCTGGCGGTGGTCTGGGCGCTGTTCAGTAAATTGGTGTTGGGCCAACTCGCGGATGTCTCTACGCTGGTGATCATGATGACGGCGGTGCAGGTGTTGGTGGTGGGGATGCTGGCGGAGTTGATCAACCAGCGAATGCCCAATAGTTACCGGGAATAGGTCTACTGAGAGTAGAATTGCATGGTTACGCCTGATTTTTTCGCACAATTAGAACGCGATGTGATTCGCCCCGGTTTGTGTACGTATTGCGGGTTATGTGTGGGTTTGTCGAATGGCACGCTTACCATGACCGACACCTCATGTGGTCTGCTGCCGACCTGCACCGATGCCCCGCCCCAACTCCCGGCATTGGCCTATGAAGCGTGTCCAGGGCGACGTATTGACTATCCCGCGCTCAATGAAGCGATATTTGGCGCCGCGCCGGAAAATTGGCTGACCGGTCATGTCCGGCAGATGTTCATTGGTTACGCCACCGATGAGGCGATTCGCCGCCGTGCCGCATCGGGCGGGATCATCACGCGCACGCTGATCTATTTGCTGGAACAGGGGCGCATTGATGGCGCGGTGGTGGTGCGGCAGGGGCAACCGCAGCCCTGGCAAGCGG
>JAFGJA010000163.1 GCA_016929355.1 Anaerolineae bacterium
AAAACGAGAACATAAATGCCACGATTATTCCTGATCGCAATTCTGCTAAGCCTGCTCCTCGCGGCGTGCGCCGATTCCGCCCAGCCGGAAGATGCCGTGCTTCCCTATCTCGAAGCGCTGCTTAACAGCGACGATGACGCCTACTACCAATATGTATGCCCGGAATGGGAAGCCGAGGCCAAGCGCGATTTTGACGCTTTTACGGGCGTATCTGGCAAACTGCACGACGCCCAATGCACCCAAGTCGGCACAGAGGATGATATGACGCTCGTCACCTGCACCGGCACAATGGAACTGAACTATAACGGCGAACTGCGCACGCGCGACTTAGCGAGTCAAACCTATTACGTCACGAAATCCGGCGGCGAGTGGAAGGTGTGCGGCTACCAGTAGTTCTGAACGGCGTGTTTCTTATCTGAACGCACAGAGTATAATGCGTTATGATCAAGGTTGGCGATACGTAGTGGTGGAGGTGAGGCAATCATGTTTAGTAATTCGGACAATAGCTGGGAAAAACTCGGTGCTACCGATCCGTATTATGGTGTCTTGTCACACGACAAATACCACCGTGATTGTTTGGATCAGGCGGCATTGGATGAGTTCTTTGCGTCTGGCGCGCACGTAGTCGATCATATTTTGGACGTGATTCGTCTTCATCTGTCCCCTGATTTCCAGCCGCAAGCGGCCTTAGATTTTGGGTGTGGCGTAGGCCGTTTGACCTTACCGCTCGCTGGCCCTTGTTCGACAGTGGTGGGGGTGGATGTGTCCGAGTCCATGCTGGCTGAAGCGCGGCGCAATAGCACCAGTCGGGATTTGGCGCACATCACGTTTGTGAAAAGCGATGATGCATTATCGCAAGTGACCGGCACATTCGATTTGATGGTTTCATTCCTGGTCTTTCAACATATTTTACCCCGGCGCGGTGAGCAACTTTTCCAGCAGTTGCTCCAGCGATTAAATCCAGGGGGAATTGCGGTTTTCCATGTTGTGTATGTGTCACAGCGCTCGCCTCTGTACCGTTGGGCAAAATATTGGCGCACCCACTTGCCGGTGGCTGATGGTGTTGTTAATCTGCTCAAGGGGCGCGCCTGGAATACCCCGATCATGGAACTCAATGTGTACAATGTGAACCGGCTGTTGAGTCTGTTCCGGCAGGCGGGTGGCAGCCGGGTTCATGCTGAGTTTTTCCCGACAGCAGATCGCTATGATGGGGTGGTCCTGTATCTGCAAAAATGATCTCACCCGCCGGGTTTGATCTGTCCCACCTCTTACAGCATAATGAGAGGTGTTATGCTGATCCATCCCTATCAGGAGGGCGCGCTATGGAGATCGACTATCGTTATCTGGGACGTACCGGCGTGCGAGTCAGTCCGCTCTGTCTCGGCACGATGAATTTTGGTTACCGGACCGATGAAGCTACCGCCCGCGAGATGATCCAGCAGGCGATTATGGAAGGCATCAACTTCATCGACACGGCGAATTTTTACGGGCAGCCAGCGCGCGGCGGGCGGGGGCAGGGGATCACTGAGGAAATTGTCGGCAAGGCGATCCATGATGTGCGGGAGCGGATCGTCCTGGCAACCAAGTTCTTTCTGCCGATGGACCTCGAAGACCCGAACGCGCGCGGCGGGAGTCGCCGTCATATCATCCAGCAGTGTGAAGCCTCGCTGCGGCGCTTGCAAACCGACTATATCGACATTTACCAGATGCACCGCCCCGATCCCAATGTGCCGGTTGATGAGACTCTGCGCGCGCTGGACGATCTGATCCGCGCTGGAAAAGTGCGCTACATCGGCACGAGTCAATTTCCCGCGTGGGAGATCGTGGAATCGATCTGGATCGCTAAAGAGCATCATCTCAATCGCTTCGTGACCGAACAGCCGCGCTATAACATCCTGCATCGCCAGATCGAAAACGAATTACGTCCGATGGCGCAGCAGTACGGCCTGGGCTTGCTGGCGTATGCGCCGTTGCAGGGCGGGCTGCTGTCCGGTCAATACCGGCGCAATAAACCGATCCCCAAAGGGAGCCGCCTCAAGGATGATGTGTGGCAAGATTGGGCGACCAGTTTTTTGAGCGACAGCGTGTATGATGTGCTGGATGTATTGGAGCAGCTTGCCGCCGAGAAAAGCGCCACTGTGAGTCAGGTGGCGGTGGCCTGGGTGATCGCGCAAAAAGGCATTACCAGCACCATTATCGGGCCGCGCACACCCGCTCATCTGCGCGATAATCTCGACGCGCTAAAAATGACCTTAACCCAGGAAGATTGTGAGCGGATCGATTCAGTTGCGCCGCCGGGGAAAAATATCGCAGATCGTTAAAACTTGTGTTATGCTACATGGCAAATTAATACACCAGCTAAAAATTTAACAGGATTCACCCGTGACCGTACAATCTGTGGATGTTTTAGTGATCGGCGGCGGCGCAACCGGTGCTGCTGCTGTCTATGATTTAGCGCGGCGCGGTGTGCGTGCGTTATTGGTCGAACAACTCGATCTCTCAACGGGCACATCGGGCCGCTATCATGGTTTGCTCCATTCCGGGGGGCGGTATGCCGGGCGCGATCTGGAAACGGCGCGCGAATGTATCGCGGAAAATCAGACTCTCCGCCGGATCACGCCGTTTGCAGTGGAAGATACCGGCGGTTTATTCATCGCCACGCCGGACGATCCCGCCGATTTTCTTGCTCATTGGCTGGATGGTTGCCGTAAATCGGGTGTTCCGGCGGAGGCATTGACGGCGGCTGAGGCACGTCAAATTGAACCCGCCCTGACGCCGCACATCACCGCCGCGTATCGCGTGCCGGATGGTTCTGTCGATTCGTTTGATCTGACACATGGTTTTGTCGAGGCGGCGCGCAGTTATGGCTCAGATGCGCTGATCTATCACCGTGTCAGCGCCTTGCTCCGCGAAGGGGATACGGTAGTTGGCGCGGAATTGCAGGATACGCGCACCGGGGAAACACGCACGGTTCACGCGGTTTGTGTGCTGAATGCAACGGGACCCTGGGCGGGCGTGGTCGCCGGACTCGCGGGGCTGGATGTGGCTGTGAAATTTGATCGCGGCGCGATGATCGCCATGAATACGCGCTGGGTCAATACGATTGTCAACCGCCTGCGCCCCGCCGATGATGGCGATATTCTGGTCCCGGTGGGCACGGTTTGCGTCCTGGGCACAACCGCCGTTGATACCGATCATCCCGACGATTATCGCGTTGAGGCGTGGGAAGTCAGTAAAATTTTGCGCGAAGCTGATGCCGTTGTGCCCGGTATTCTGCACGGGCGCGCGCTGCGCTCCTGGGCGGGGGTGCGTCCGTTGTATGAACCGCCCGGCGCGCATCATGACGACGCCCACGGGCGCGAAGTGGCACGGACGTTTGCGGTTATCGATCACGCCAAACGCGATGGTGTGCGCGGCCTCGTGACGATTGTCGGCGGCAAACTCACCACCTGTCGCCTGATGGCCGAGGAAGCGGTTAACGCGGTTTGCGATCAGCTTGGTATTACAGCGACCTGTACCACTGCCGATGAGGTGATCCCGCTCGAAATGGGTGCACACGGTAATGCGCAAAAGCACTATCACCATCTCGATCACCGTTTGCGCAAATTAGAATCCGACGAGATGCCTGGCGAATTGATCTGTGAGTGTGAAATGGTCACGCGCCAGCAGCTTGCAGCGGCCATCGCCGCGTATGGCGATCAGCCTGTCACATTGGACGATCTGCGCCGCGATCTGCGATTGGGCATGGGACCGTGTCAGGCCGGTTTTTGCGGTTATCGCGCGGCGGGCATTTTAGGCGAGATGAAAAAACTCACGCCCCAAGCCACGAATCACGCGCTGGCGGAATTTGTCACAGAGCGTTACCGGGGCGTGAAACCGCTCCTGTGGGGCCACCAACTGCGCCAACTCTATTTAGACGAATTGATCTACCGCCGCACGCTCGGTTTGGATCAATTACCCGGTGTAGGGGCGGGTTTGCAAACCCTCCCGACTCGTGACACGTCTGACGACGAGATAGGAGGCGAGTCGGCATGAGTAAAGGCACTGATATTCTGGTCATCGGCGCAGGCTTGGCCGGACTCACTGCTGCCGCGCACGCGATCAAAGCGGGCGCATCCGTGCGCCTGATCGCGCAAGGGTGGGGCCAGCAGATTGTTGCGCCCGGTTGGATCAGCGTGTGGGATCGCGCCGAGGGTGACGCGCTGCCCGCCGCCGCCGATCACGCGACACAAAATGCCGATCACCCGTATGCGCTCGGTAACGATCTGTCCGCCGCGCTGACTGCGTTCCGTGATCTGACTGCCGAAATTGGCCTGCCGTATGATCAACGCGCCGATGGGCATAATTTGCGCGTGCCTACCATGATGGGCGCGATCCAGACCCCGCTCATTGCGCCGCGCGGCATTGCGAATGGCGATGTGACGGATAGTGACGGTGCAGTGTTGGTCGTGGGGTTTACGGGCTGGCGTGATTTTCATCCCGAACTCGCTGCGCAGAATTTAACGGCCCTGGGCACTGCGGCGCGCGCGAGGCGGATCGCGTTACCAGGAGCCGCGAGTCATTGGGACCGGTGGCCCGGCGATGTGGCGCTGCTGACTGAGGGAGCCGACGTGCGCGCCGCCATCGTGCGCCAACTCAAATCGGAATTGAACGGGGTCGCTAAAATCGGTTTCCCCGCCGTGTTGGGCCTCAATCACCATGCGGACGTGTTAGCCGATCTCACCGCGCAACTGGAACGGCCCATTTTCGAGATGCCCACGCTCCCGCCCAGTGTGCCCGGTACGCGCCTGAGTAATCGTTTGCGGCGCTGGCTGCTGCGTCATCATGCCCGTGTCCAGATCGGCCACCCGGTTAGCAGCGCGATCACCGATCAGAATCGCGTCGTGGGCGTGAACGTTGCCGCACTCGGTCACACGAATCCCTTTTACGCAGATCAGGTCATCCTGACAACCGGTGGCCTCTATAACGGTGGCATTCAGAGCGACGTGTCCGGCAAGCTGTGGGAACCGATTTTTGATCTGCCTGTGTCCGCGCCTGATGGCGAAGGGCGATCCGGTTGGTACGCGGAGTCGTTGCTCGATCCCGGCGGCCACCCGATCCACCGTCACGCCGGACTCCGTGTCAACGCGCAGATGCAGCCGTTTGACTCTGAGGGCGCGCC
>JAFGJA010000017.1 GCA_016929355.1 Anaerolineae bacterium
AGAAAAACAAAACGGCAGATGGGTTGATTCACCTGCCGTTTCAGTCTGGCGGAGAGGGTGGGATTCGAACCCACGGAGCGGGAACCGCTCACGCGCTCTCCAGGCGCGCGCATTAGGCCGGACTATGCTACCTCTCCATTGACCTTACGCGAGCCATTATAGCGGGGCGCGGGGATCGGGTCAATAGAAAATATAGCGGTCAGTGTGCCGGTTGTTTAGTTTGCTAACTGCACTGTGCGCGTTTCCGGCTCATACGCGCAGAAGGGTTCTTCCGCCAGATAATCGCCCGTCATGCCATAGGCGCGCGCGCGGCAGCCGCTACACAGGTTCTTGAACTGGCACGCGCCGCACTTGCCACCAAGCAGATCAGGATCGCGCATTTCGGCAAAGAGGGGGCTGTTTTGCCAGATGTCGCCAAATTCTTGTTCGCGCACATTGCCTGCTTCAACGGGCAGATAGCCGCAGGGGAAAACCTCGCCCCGGTGCGACACAAACGTCACCCCCGTGCCCGCTAAACAGCCTTTCGTGGCGGCGTGCATCTGGCTGTGCGGATGCTCGCCAGGGTGTCCGCCGGGATGGTTGCCGTGTATCTGGCGGTGATGGCTGGCGGGTAAATTGACCTGAATCCCCTGGCGGCGATCTTCGGCGCGGCGCTGGTGCATCACGCGGAAATAGTGCGGGGCGCAGGTGGCTTTCAACTGTAACTGCGGCTCGGCTTGCTCCATGTCATAGAGCCAGTTCAAAATGCGCTCGTAATCCGCCGCGCTGACCATCTGATCCTCGGCAATTTCCACGCCGCAGCCTACCGGGACCAGCAAAAATAGATGCAAGGCAATCGCATCTAAATCTTTAGCGAGCTGCAAAACCCGCTCCAACTGTTCCTGGTTGTGTTTCGCCACCGTTGTATTGATCTGCACCGGCAGTCCAACCTTGCGCAGCGCCTTAAACCCGCGCACTGCCATATCAAACGATCCCTTGAGCGCGCGGAAGGCATCATGCGTTGCAGCGTCCGCCCCGTCAAACGAGATACTGACGCGCTTCACGCCGCTTGCCTTGATTTTGGTCGCTAACTCGTCGGTGATCAGCGTGCCGTTAGTGGCGAGCGCAACGGGCAAGCCCGCAGCGGTGGCGTAGCGCGCGATCTCGAAAATATCGGGGCGCATGAGTGGCTCACCCCCGGACAGCACAAAAACCGGCGATCCCTCGGCGGCGATCTGATCGATCAGTTGGAACGATTCTGCGGTGGTCAGGTCTTGCGGCGTGAGTTGATCCGCTACTTCGATGCGGCGGCAGTGGATGCAGCGCAGATTACAACCGGCAGTGGTTTCCCAAAAGACAAGACGGGGAGCAGGGTAGGCCATGATGTTCGTCCTCAGATTGAATTCTTAGCAAAATCTTATGGTTGAAGTTTAGCAAACCTATGCAAAACTATCTATAATTGATTTGATACCAAAGATTATTCAATGACAAGTGATGTTTGTCACGAATAAAACAGGATGATCTTTCAAGTTTATATAGAATTTTTGATGTAAAAATAGAAAAGAGTAGATTTGATAGGGTTTAGTAAGATTTTTTAGCGGATTTATAAGAGGCGTATGTGTATGACCTTACCTGAATGGTTGACCCTTTCGCAAGCTGCCGCTGTGCTGGGCGTGCATCCGACTACGTTGCGGCGCTGGGCCGATAATGGCGCTATTCCGGTACGGATCACGCCGGGGGGACATCGCCGCTTTTTGCAGACTGATCTGGCGGCGCATCTCGAACAGGAGCAGAAAGTTCAGACGCAGCCGGCCCCCATGATTCAGGTGCAAGATGAGGAGCAAAAACATCACATGACCGGGCGCGTCTGGGGCGATTTTGCGCTGGTGGAAACGCGCCAACGCTTAGTCGATTCGCCGACTCCCCATTGGCTTGCGGTGTTTGATGAAGCGCACCGTGACGAAAAACGCGAGTTAGGGCGGCGTTTGATGGCGTTGCTTATCCAACATATTTCCGCCCCGGATAATGATCAGGAATTACTGATCGAAGCGAAAAGCATCGCCACGCGCTACGCGCAGAACTGCCATTCAGCCGGTTTAACGGCGGCGGAAGGGTTGCAGGCGACGACCTTTTTCCGCGATGCGATGACCGAAGTCGCGCTGCAAATACCCCAGGTTGCCGCCGTTGATAACAACGCCCAACTGCGGTTACTGCGTAAATTGAACGAAATTTTTAACGTCGTGCAAGTCAGCCTCGTTGAATATTACGATGCCCGCCCAGAAGGATAACGTCGTCATGTTTCATTGTCGCAGCGTCAGCCACCACCGGACCCCGTTAGCGATTCGTGAACAACTCAGCCTCACCACCAGCCAACAAGCCGCGTGGTTGGATGCCCATCAAGGAATCGAAGCGGTTATCATTTCGACCTGCAACCGTCTGGAACTGTACGCGCATGTGCCCGCACAGAAACGCATGGATGCGCTGTGGCGCGAATTATTGGCGCTGCGCGGGATCACGCCGGATGAGGTCGCGCCGTATACAATGGTGTTGTCGGGGGTGGAAGCGACTCAACACCTGTATCGCGTCGGCTGCGGGCTGGAGTCGATGGCGTTGGGCGAACCGCAAATTCTCGGCCAGATCACGCACGCTTACGAACACGCCCACGATTATCACACGGCGGGTACGGCGTTATCGCTGCTGTTTCGTTCCGCGATCCATGCCGCCAAGCGCGCCCGTACCGAAACGCATATCGGCAATGGATCGGCGTCGGTCAGTTCGCTCGGCATTGCGCGCGCGGAGGAGATATGCGGTCCCCTCTCAGCGCGTAACATTCTGGTCGTTGGCGCGGGCGAGATGGCCCAGACGATTGTTAAGGCGCTGACGCAGCGTGACGCGGGGAGCCAGATCACCATTCTGAGCCGGACCTATAACCATGCGCGACAGTTAGCCGACGAATGGCAGGTGCAGGCGCGGCCCGTCACGGCGCTGAAAGAGGCCATGATCGAGGCGGATGTGGTCTTCACGACCTCAAGCGCGCCGTATGCGATATTCACGCGGGATGATGTTGAGCCAATCATGGACCTGCGCGCGGATCGTCCGCTCTGTTTCATTGATATTGCCGTGCCGCGTGATGTGGCGCGTGATGTGGCCGCGATTCCCGGCGTGATCCTGCTTGACATTGACGATTTGCAACACGTCATCGAGGAAAATTTAGCCGAACGTGAGGCGAATATCCCGGCAGTGGAGCAAATTATTGAACACGAACTAACCTTATTCTGGAACGAATATCACGCGCGCTCCGTTGTGCCGACGATCAAACAATTGCGCCAACAGGCGGAAGAACTCCGGCAGGCGGAATTATCGTGGGCCTATAACCGCATTGGTCCTGACTGCGCAGACTCACGCGAATTGTTCGAGCAGTTCAGCTACCGCTTGATGAATAAGATGCTGCACCACGTCACGCGCAATCTGAAAGCCAAAGCGGGCGAAGATGATGGCGCATTGTTCGCGGCGATCACGCGCGATTTGTTTGGATTGGAAGAACCAGCTTAAATGACGACACCGAATCTCATACGCATCGGCACGCGGCGCAGCCAGCTTGCGCTCTGGCAAACGTTTCGTGTGCGCGATTTATTGTTGGCAAACTACCCCGATCTGACGATTGAACTGGTCCACATGACGACCAAAGGGGATCGGATTCTGGACAAGCCTCTGCCGGAAATTGGCGGCAAGGGGTTGTTTACGCTGGAACTCGAAAACGCGCTGGTCAGTGGCGAGATCGATTTAGCCGTGCATAGCCTGAAAGACCTCCCTACTGAAATGGCCGAACCCTTCACGCTCGGCGCGATTTTGCCGCGTGCGAATCCGTTCGATGCGCTGGTCAGCCGGGAAAAGTACACACTCGCCACACTGCCGCACGGTGCGACAGTGGGCACAAGCAGTCTGCGCCGCCGCGCGCAGTTACGCGCGTTTCGCCCCGATCTGAAATTGGAAAATCTGCGCGGCAACGTTGATACGCGCGTTGCTAAAGCCTATGATCCTGCTGGCCCCTATGCGGCGATTGTGCTGGCGGTGGCGGGTTTGCAGCGTTTGGATCGCGGCGATGAGATCAGCGAGATCATTGATGCAGACGTGATGCTGCCTGCGCCGGGACAAGGGGCCGTAGCGGTGCAGTGCCGCGTGGATGATCAGCGTATTTTGGAATTACTGGCGGCATTGGATGATCGCGCGACGCATAGTGCGGTCACGGCGGAACGTGCATTTTTGCAGCAGCTAGAGGCGGGTTGTCGCTTGCCGGTTTCGGCGTATGCTACGCTGGACGATGCCACAGGCCGTGTGATCACCATGACCGGGCGGGTGAGTGGGCTTGATGGCACACGCGCGATTACCGTACAGGGCGAGGATCGCGTGACAAATGCGGCGGCGCTTGGCGTGCGGTTGGCGGAAGATGCGTTGGCGCAGGGCGCAGACGCTTTGTTAGCGGAAATTCGTGGAGATTTGCCTGCATGACCAAAGCATCCTTTTTCTCAGTCTCTCCGCTCAACGGCAAGCAGATCGTGATCACGCGCCCGCCGCATAAAGCCGAGGCGTTTGCGGCGCAACTGCGTGAGTTGGGCGCGGTCCCGGTGCTAATGCCGCTGATTGAAATCCGCCCACCCCGCGAACCCATTTTATTAGACGCTGTATTGCAAGGTTTGGCCGCGTTCGATTGGATGATCATTACCAGCGCCAACGCTGTAACGCACATCTGGCGGCGGTTTGAAGTCTTGCAGATCAACCCCGCACAGATCATCTGGCCCAAAATTGCGGCGATTGGTCCGGCAACGGCGAACATGCTGCATCAGCACGGCGTAGAATTTGCCCTGATGCCGGATGAGCATGTTGCAGAGGCGTTATTTGCGGCGTTGGATGCGCAGATTAAATTGAAGGGCACGCGCATTTTGCTGCCCCAGGGCAATCTGGCGCGATCCTTCCTCGCGGATTCGCTGGCGGCGGCGGGCGCGGATGTGCTGCCCGTAATCGCCTATGAAACCGTCCGGTCCACGATCAACTCGGCATTGTTAAAGCAGCCCTTTGATGCGATCACGTTTACCAGTTCGTCCACCGTCGAAAATTTTGTGGATCAGTTTGATGATCCCCGCGCCATCATTGGCGAGGCGTTGGTAGCCTGTATCGGCCCGGTCACGGCAGACACGGCGCGCGATCTCGGTTTGCCGGTGCATGTGATCGCCGATCCCTATACGGTTGATGGTTTGATTGCCGCGTTAGGTGCGGCATTTGAAAGGAATTCGACAGCATGAGTTTTCCGACAATCCGGCTGCGCCGCCTGCGGACGACACCGAATCTGCGCGCGATGGTGCGTGAAACCACCCTCAGCCCGCGCAATTTTATCTATCCCCTGTTCGTGATGCACGGCGCGGATATTCACCGCGAAATTCCGTCGATGCCCGGTGTGTATCACCAATCCATTGATCGCCTCGCGGCGGAAGTCGCGGACGTATCCGAACTGGGCATCCCGGCGGTGATTCTGTTCGGTGTTCCGGCGGCCAAAGACCCGATTGGCGAAGAAAATTTCGCGGACAATGGCATTGTCCAGCAGGCGATCCGCGCGATCAAAGCGGCGAATCCCGATCTGCTGGTCATGACGGATGTCTGCCTGTGCGAATACACCGATCATGGTCACTGTGGGATCGTGTCCGGTGGCGAGATTCTCAACGACGAAACGCTCGCTATTCTCGGTCAAGTGGCGGTATCTCATGCGCAGGCGGGCGCGGATGTGGTCGCGCCAAGTGGCATGATGGATGGCATGATCGCGGCAATTCGGGGCGCGTTGGATGCAGCCAATTTTAAGCACACCGGCATCATGTCCTACGCGGTGAAGTATGCGAGTGGCTTCTATGGCCCGTTCCGTGATGCGGCGATGAGTGCGCCCGCGTTTGGGGATCGCCGCACGCACCAGATGGACCCCGCCAACACGCGCGAAGCCATGCGCGAAGCCCAACTCGACGTGGACGAGGGCGCGGATATGCTGATGGTCAAGCCCGCGCTGGCGTATCTGGATGTGATTCAGCGCGTGCGGGATCGCTTTGATTTGCCCGTTGCCGCCTATAACGTGAGCGGCGAATACAGCATGATCAAGGCCGCCGCTGCGAATGGCTGGCTGGATGAGCGCACTGTTGCGCTGGAAATGCTGACCGCGATACGGCGTGCGGGGGCGGATATGATTTTGACGTATTATGCGAAAGATGCCGCGCGCTGGTTGAGAGAAATGTAACGCACATGTAGGGGCGACCCGCCGGGTCGCCCTGGGCGAGGCATCGCCTCGCCCCTACACGCCAGAATAGCTAATCACCGGAGACTCCCCATGACCCAACAACCCACCACCGAACCAGCGAAAAATAAACCCGATGGGCGTCAGGTGGTTAAATACACGTTCTACAAACTCGATACGACTGCATTTTTGCGCCTGCCGGAAGCCAGGCAGCGCGACGCGAAACTTGATTTCATCGACACGGTGCGCGGCTTCAATCGCCGGATGCTGCTGCGTTCCTACAGCCTCGTCGGGATGCGCAGTGATGTTGATTTCCTGCTGTGGACCGTTGCGGAAGCGGTGGAACCGTTTGGTGCGCTCGAAACCTCGATTCGCAATACGACGCTGGGACCGTTCATTGAGGTGACACGCTCGTTTCTTTCCGGCACAAAACGCAGCCTATATGACATTTCGCTGCCGGAAGATGTTGAAAACATGGACGCTGAGGAACGGATTCGCATTGAACCAAGCGACCAGAAATATCTGTTTGTGTACCCGTTCATCAAAACGCGCGCGTGGTACGACCTTTCGCCCGAACGCCGCCAGGATATGATCACCGAACATATTCGTATCGGGCGCAAGTATCCCGACATCCGGCTCAACACGACCTATTCCTACGGTATTGACGATCAGGAATTCGTCGTCGCGTTTGAGGGCGACGATCCGCATGATTTTGTGGACTTGGTGAACGATCTCCGCTTCACCGAGGCGAGTATGTACACGCTGCGCGATACGCCGATGCACATCGCCATCGCCATGAGTTTGCCGGAAGTGATGGACGCCATCGGCGGCGCAAAGATCAGCGATCTGGTCGATGACAACGTGACCGAGATCGGCGGCTGGCTGCCGGTGGCGAAGGTGGACGAACTCAAGCCTGACTCTGCCATATCCGTCTATTACGGCACGCAGCAAGTCGCGCTGTTCCGCACGAATGGCGACATTTACGCGCTCAACAATCGCTGCCCACA
>JAFGJA010000018.1 GCA_016929355.1 Anaerolineae bacterium
ACGACGCTACAAATCCTGATTCGTATCCACTGCATCCAGCGCAATTGTGACGCGCGCGGGGCCGTTCGGTGCGGCTAAATGCGTGACCAGCACCGTATACGTGCCCGATTCTGGCAGCGTCACTTCCACCGAGGCGATCTCGTCATAGTCAGACTGCACCGCATCCCCGGCGATGACTGCGCCATGCGCATCCAGCACCAGGACGAGCGGTTCCGCGTTGTTCTCCGGCGTCCAGACGTGTTGGACTTCGACAGTGAGCGTTTGCCCGGCTGCGCCCCACACGGGGATATGATGCACGAACATTTCATCCAGCGCCATGATGAACGGTTCGCCCATCGGGAACACGTCCCAGATCAGGTCGCGCGATTCCATCAGGCGCACGTATTCGTAGTAGTCGGGGAGGGCGGACTCGTGATCGCCAAGCGCATCCAGGGCGCGGGCGCGCAGCAGGTAGCCATCGAAATAGTCGGGATTTGCGGCAATGGCCTGATCGTAATAGGCGGCGGCGGATTCCGTGTCACTGAGCGCCATTGCGGTTTCGCCTGCCCAGGCATAAGGATGGGGCAGTGCCGGTGCGAGATCGATGGCGGTGGTGAAGGCTTCGAGCGCCAGATCATAATTCGCATTGGCGAAATGCTGCCGCCCCAGGCCATACCACGCATACGCATAAGTGATGTCGGCGGGGCGATCACCGGCAGCCGGTTCGTAATTGGCCGCCAGCGTCAGGTAAGCGATAGCGTCGTCGCACATTTCACAGCCGAACGAGCGCCAACCGCGCATCAGATAACGATCCATCTCGGCCCCGTTCAAATCCCAGAACATTTCGGAAAAATTCGCGCGTTGGTAATAGTAAAAGGATTCTTCTGGATTGAGTGTCATCGCATACGTGTAATCCGCGATGGCATCCTCATAGCGACCCATGTTGCTCTCGATCCAACCCCGATTGCTGTAATTGGCCCGCAGGCGCGGATTGAGCATGATTGCGGTGTTGCAATCATCCAGCGCGCCCTGAAAATCACCCATGAGATTACGCACATACGCGCGAAAGCCGGAATACAGCGCCGCATCATTCGGATCGCGTTCGATGACTTTGCTCAGATCGCGTTCGGCTTCGGTCCACCGTTCCTGCGGGATATAACTCATCGCGCGGCCCATATAGCCATCGACCCAGGTTGGATCGCGTTCGATAGCGATGGTGAACTCGGTTTCGGCGTCGGCATAGCTGCCCATATAGTAGGCGATCCACCCATATCCGGCGTGTTCAATCGCCGCGATGCGCGCGGGATTGGTCACAAGGGGCGGGGTTGTGGGGAATGGGGCGGGCATGGGCGGTAATACAGCATCAACCGCAGGCTCTAGTATCACGGACTGGCCTAATATCAGCGCGGCGATCAGTCCTACAATGACCGGTAAACATCCGATTGCTTTGATCATGTTCGCTCCTCAATAATACACAGTATGTGATCATTGTAGGGCGTTTTGGGAGGTGGGGCAACCGCCTGGAAGCGGGCGGATTCCCGACTATGGGCAATAGCGCACCAGGTCCTCTCGGCGCTTGAGGAAGGATTACTGCTTATCTTCCCAATCGTCAATGATCAGATTGGGTACGCGGTTGAACTCGCGGACATTGTGTGTAACCAGTATCACATCATTTGCCAGCGCAATCGCCGCGATCAGTAAATCATAGGGGCCAATGGGCGTTCCCGTATGGGCAAGATCGGCTCGGATTTGGGCGGCGTACTCCTGTGCTTTGTCGTCAAACGGCAGTGATACAAACCGGCTCAAGAATTTCTCTTGTTCGGCCAGTGTTTTATCTTTGTAATCGCTGCGCAGCGCGCCATAGCGCAGTTCAAACTTGACGATGCTGCACACGCACACCTCGGCAGGTGAAAGTGCATTGAGGCGTGCAAAGACAGCCGGGGATCGTCCGTTGAGGTAACGAATGCAGATATTGGTATCGAGCAGATATTTCATTCGAATGGCTCGCGTTCTTCATAGTCACCCTGATCCCAACGCTGAAGCGGTGTATCGCGCAGCGACCCATAGGTTTCGCGTAAAAACTGTTGCCAATCCGATGCGATGGGGGGCGCGGTTTGTGCTTGTTCAAGCGAGCGTAGGATCGAGTTGACCAACTGCCATTTTTCGTTGATCGGTAGCTGTTCAACTTCGTGAAGTAATTCGTTGAGGGTAAACATCATCACCCCTCCTTTCCATACCGTTACTTCATTAGAGTGTACTGTTCTTGAAATTTACCCGCAATACCGCACCAGGTCCTCGCGGCGTTTGAGGGTGATCTGCCCGGTGCTTTGGACCGCAATCGCGCCCTGCTGCTTAAACGCGACCATTACCTGATTGACCCGCTTGCGCGATGCGCCAACCAGATCGGCGATGTCGCGCTGCGTCAGGCGGATCGGGATCAGGGTGTGCCCGGCGGCGTTTGGTTCGCCGTAGCGATCCGCGAACGCGAGAATCTGCCGCGCCACGCGCCCGCGTACATCCAGCGCCGCGAGCGCCTGGACATGAGCGTCCGCCATGCGAATACGCGCGGTCAGCAGCTTGATCAGGTTCATCGCTAAGTCGGGCATCTCGTGCAGCGCGCGCTGAAACGTAACGCCATCCATCCACAGCAGCGAAGTATCTTCCAGCGCCAGTACACTCGCGGAGCGGCCTACATCGTCGATCAGGCTCATTTCGCCCACCGTATCGCCGCGCCCTAAAATCGCCAGGATGACATCTTGCCCATCAGCCTGTTCGATATGGATTTTGAGCGTTCCGCGCAGCACAAAATAGATGAACTCGCCGGGTTGTTCCGCCGTGATCAGATGCGATCCCGCGCGCAGCGTCTTCGGGCGCAGATAGTCGCGCAGGCGGGCGAGTTGCGCGGCGGATAGCCCTTGGAACAGGGATAAGGTCGTTAGAATGTTTGGATTGGTTGCTGTTGCCATGTCGTGTTCCTCTCCCATGATTGCCCCCTACCGGAACCCCTCCCCCTAACCCCCTCCCCACTCAGTAGAGAGGGGGGATCAAGGTTGTGGAAAGGGGTAATTATTCATGCAAATGACTGATTCGGCTCTCCGAACGCGGTTTCTCTGTCCCGCTCATCGTGTCCCAACTCAATATGCAATCCTTCATACGCGGCGATTACGTTCGGGAATACCTGCCGCGCGTGTTCTTCCATGCCGCGAATCGTCGTATCATCGTAACCGGGATCATGGTGGAACAATACCAACCGATCCGCCCCCGCCGCCTGCGCGACTTCACACGCCATCCGTGGCGTCGAATGGCCGTGTCCCTGCGTGGAGGATAAGCGCGGATCACGCCCATAATAATGTTCCTCGGTGAACTGCGCGTCATGGATCAGCAGGTCTGCGCCGCGCGCAAATTCCACCAGCCGCCGGTCTGTGCCGATATAGCCCTCGGTATCCGTCGCGTAGACGACTGTTTGCCCCGCATATTCAATGCGATACATGAGCGTGCCGCCGGGGTGCGCGTAGGAGCGATGGGTGGTGATCATGACTGCATCAGGCGGCAGATCGCCGGGATAATCGTCGATGCCAGCCGGTAAAACGATGCTGCCCATGCCGTGTGTAATGAGAATGGTATCACCATCCTGAAGGCTCTGCACGTTTTTCTCGGCGCGCATATCGTAAAACGACACCGGGAACACGGTAGGCGCTTGATTCCGCGCCAGGACATCTTCGGCGGGTTCGGCATAACAGCCGGGACCGAAAATGTGAAGCTGCGTGCTGGGCACATAGGCGGGCGCGAAAAACGGCAAGCCCTGCGTGTGATCGTGATGGTAATGGCTGAACAGAATCGTTGCTTCGATGTCGCCGCCATGTTCCCGTGCGCGGCGCAGCAAGTCCCGGCCCAGGCCAATGATACCCGTGCCCGCATCCAGTATGATCGTGTGGCCGTTGGCGCGAATTTCGATGCACGCCGTATTGCCGCCAATGCCCACTGTCGCCGGGCCGGGTGTGGGGTAGCTGCCGCGCACGCCCCAGCAGGTTAGGTGGAGTGTCGCTTGATGATCATCGTGTGTGGGTTGGTATGTCATGGCTGGCCTGTCCTTTGTGATCCCTACCGTTAATCTTGCTTTAATTATCATGGACCCTTGCGCCAGTCACTAGGAAAAATTTCCCATCGAGTTAGAAATGAGCGGGGATGGCGCTAAAAACATTCAGCGCACGACAGGGGTTGTGTCGTGCGCTGAAGCACAAGGAGGAAAACATTGGCGCAACTCTGCGCAAAAAAAGGGGTTGGTTTTAAAAAACCTTACTTGCTAGCCACAAACACATCATAACGGAAAACATATTCTTTGACGTGTGAGACTTTGCACAAAGAATGACGTTAGCTGTCACATCTGCCTAAATACGGCACATTGGTTTTCGGGCACTATGCCCCATGCTGTTCGGCGGCGCTGGAATCGGCCAGTTCAGCCAGTTCTCCCAGCATGGCGGCGGTGGTATCAGTGACCTCTAGCGCGTCCGAGTCGTCCTCGTCAATGAACGCCGCCGCATTATCTGGCCCGGCGTTGATCTCCTGCGCGATGAACAGCGCCACCTCGCCCGGCAGCGCTTTCAGGATCGTGATCACGTCGCCGTTGGTCTGGCGCAGCCGCACATGGTAGAAGCGATTCACGCTCGCCGCGCGGCGCGATTCCTCCGTTTCATCGCAGAACGCCTCGACAATCTCCGCCGAATTGAGCGTGAAGTTGCGCGCGCCGGAAAATGTGGGCAGTGGTTTTTGCATGATGGCGAGTTGCTCATCATCCAGGCTGATCGTCGTCTGGTTGAAGAACAGCGCCGCCTGGACATACCACGAGATCACCAGCCATACACTGATCAAGCCGAACATCCATACAGGGGCGTAGATCAGCGTCAGGACCAGCAGCAGGGGCAGCACGATCAGCGCGAAAAAGCCGTTGCCCCAGGCCATGCCGCGTTCTTCCTCGTTGAAGATGCGCCGGTACTGCATAACGAGTTCGCCGGGCGGATCGCTCACGGTGAGGCGCGGCGGCTGCTTGACCTTGCGCTGCTTGCGTTTGCGCTCCGGCACAGCGAAGCGGAAGACGGTATGGCACGCGCCACAGACCGCCACCTGATCGTGGATGTTGATCTGATCGGCGGTGATCGCGGCGTTACATGCGGGGCAGGTGAGTTTCATCGTGGATTCCTTCGAAAAGCAAAAATCTGATTTACCACAAAGACACAAAGATCACAGAGAAAAAATCAGGTCAAGAGCAAGAGAAAACCTGAGAGTATCCTATCATGAATACGAGTGATCGGGGTGGGGCGTTGCGGGAGGATTGTGATCAGCCGCTATTTAGTGCGGGTTGGCGCTCACTCCATCCCAACCCGCCCGCGTTGCACGTCCCACAAGCGGCGGTAGTGTCCCCCATGCTGCATACTGATCTGCATCAGATCGGTGTGCGTACCGCGCTCCACGATCTGACCTGCGCGCAGCAC
>JAFGJA010000164.1 GCA_016929355.1 Anaerolineae bacterium
ACGCTCGAAGCCCCGGCGTCCTACTTCATGAAGTCGCCGCCTGTACAGGTCGCGGACGACATCGCGCGCAACAATACGGAAGCCTTCATTCGCGGCGAAAATAACAGCACGGTCAAGCCGCCGGAAGGGTGGACGGGCAGCGATAAGCCCTCTGTGCCGGATAATACGCACGCATAGGGAGCTATCAGCTTTCAGCCGTCAGCAATCAGCTAAAAACCGGCGGGGGTGGTCGAGCACACGATCATCCCCGTTTTGATTCAACTTTCGTTTTATCAAATCCTGATGATATAATGGGAATGTCATCATAGTCTCCCCGTAGCGGCGGGATACCATACCTGTCTTATAAAAACTGCCGAAGATGGTCACGTAATTGCGCGTGGGTCTTCGGTGTTTTTTGTTGTAGAAGGGAAGAGTACAATGAAAAAGATTGTTCGTTTTGGTTTGGCGATTGTGTTGGGGCTAGGCGTTATATTGCCGGGCGCGGCGATCATCGCGCAGGATGAGGTCTGGACATGTGACGAGGGGCCGAATGATATTCTGGTGGCGGCGGAGGCGGCAAACGGCGAGGTGCGCGATCTGGAAGGTGAGGCGCGAGTCGAAAAACTGACGGAAGCCTATTGGCTGGCGGCTCAGGGTGAAGCGCTTTGTGTGACCAACCCGGATCGATTCCGCGATGCGCAGCGATTGAGACGTAACACGGCTACCCGGCTTCAAAATATTCGAGAGTTTCCTCTGGGACTAGAACCGGGGAAAGTCGATCTTGAAGACTATGGTTTGTTCATGGTGTGCGCAGGCGAGGGCAGCCCGACGGTCATCTTCGAACATGGATGGGGCAACGCGCGGAACATATGGGACAGTGTTCAACCGGCTGTGAGTACGGTGACCCGGAATTGTGTGTATGACCGGTTGGGTGTTGGTCTGAGCGATCAGGTGTCGAAAGACAGCGTTCGTACAACACAAGATCAGGTTGATGATCTGTTGTTATTACTGGATGCGGCGGGCATTGATCCGCCGTATATCCTGGTGGGGCACTCAATGGCTGGATACAATCTCTTATTGGTTACTGATCAGAATCCCGATCTTGTCTCCGGGCTTGTGCTGGTTGATGCGGTACATCCAGACTATTTTGGGGATATGGCTGAGGCCGATTCTGATTTTCATATGACCGAACCGCTAGACAACATCAATAGTGAACACTTCGATGCGTGGGCGAGTTCTGAGCAAGTCGCTCATATTCAAAATGTAGGCAGTCGTCCATTAGTTGTGTTGACCGCCGGGATCGATCTTGATGAAGACCCAATTTGGGAAACGACACAAGCAGATTTTTTGACGTTTTCCCCTAACAGCCGCCAGGTGATTGCGGAGCGCAGTCGTCACGTGATCATGTTTTTTGAGCCAGAGTTAGTCATCGACGCGATCCTATGGGTGATCGACGAGGCGCGCGCCGCCGAGAAATAGGGGGCAATTTGTAAGGGCGTATCGGACGAACCTCTGGTTCGCATACGCCCAATATCACGCGCCTAAACCGGCGGGGATGGTCGAGCACACGATCATCCCCGTTTTGATTCGTTTTTAGAGGTGCGGTCATATCGCCACCGGCAGCGTGAAATAAAACGTACTCCCCTGCCCCAATTCACTCTCCACCCAGATCGATCCTTCCATCATCTCGACCAGCCGCTTAGTGATCGCCAACCCCATGCCCGTCCCGCCATACTGCCGCGTGCTGCTGCTATCCACCTGCCGGAACTCGTCAAAGATGTAATCCTGATCCGCCTTGCTGATGCCGATGCCCGTATCGGTGACGCCGGTTTGCACAAAACGCCGGTTCTTGCGCATCACATCCCGGCAGGTGATCGTGATCGATCCCGCGTGCGTGAACTTGATCGCGTTACTGAGCAGATTCGTGATCACCTGGGCGAGTCGTTGGGGATCGGCTTGCACGCGCGGGAGATCGCCGTTCAGATCGTAAACAACCGCCAACCCTTTTGCCTGCAACTGCGCTTCGAGCGTTTGCACCGTCGCGCGGATCGTGCCCTCTAACCCGATGCGTTCCGTATGCAAAATCATGCGCCCGGCGTCGATCTTCGAGAGGTCGAGCAAATCATCGATCAGCGCCAGCAGCGTGTAGCCGTTTTCGCGGATACGATCCATACGGCTGGCCTGACGCTCGTTCAGTGCGCCATACAACCCCTCCATGATCGTTTCGCTGAACCCGATAATGCTGTTCATGGGCGTGCGTAATTCGTGGCTGATCATAGCGAGAAATTGGCTGCGCAAGGTATTGGCTTCGGCCAACTGCCGCGCGCGCGCTTCCAGTTCCGTGAATAACAACGCATTCTGGATCGCAATCGTGGCTTGCGCGACCAGCGTCCGCGCCAACTGAATGTCATCCGCCGAGAAACGCCGCCCCGGTTCCTGGTCCAGCCATTCCACCACGCCGATCACGTTATCGCCCGTGACCATCGGCACAATCAATTGACTGTGATCCCCTAAATCATTGAGCAGGCCGCGCGCGCAAGCGGGAATGCCGGGATCATCCACGTAAAATGTGACTGGCTGGCGGGTGTGAATCGCCTTCGCAATGGCGCAATGTTCATCGAGCGCGAGATAGGCTCCGGTCAGCAAGGGACCATCAGGCTTGCGGTGGTGGTTCGCGCGGTAATCGGCTTCGACCCGGATCGCGCGGTGCTTTTCCTCGTAAAGTTCGACCATACACGCCGACACACTCAAGGCGCGATTCATGTGCCGCACCACCGCGTTACATAAATCGGGGAGATTCAGGATCGCGGTTAAATCCTGCCCGATCTGGTAGACGATATTTTGCTCCAACAAACGGCGCTGCATTTGCTGGTAGAGGCGCGCATTTTCCAGCGCGATACTTAACTGCGTGGCGAGCGTTTCCAGCACATCCTGATCGGTTTCGCTAAACGCATTGATCCGCCGCGAGAGCAGCACCACCGCGCCGATCACCGTTTCCCCGACATTTTCTTCACTGCGCCGCAGAGGGACGATTAAACAGCTTTGCAGGCGGCGGCTTTCATCAAGCGGCACATATTCGGTCCCGATCCGCAGATCGGGAATATTCTGCACCTGTCCCGACTGGATCACATCACGGATCACGCTGTCCGCCAAGACTGCAATCGCTTGATTCGCCGGTTTGTCAAATGATGGATCGGTGAAGGCGCTGGCTTCCGGGTTAAGCCTGGTGCGCGTTTCGTCAAGCTGCATCACGTACACGGCATGGGGATGGAGCGCCTTCCTGATCAAGGCGCAAGCCCGATCCAGCAGCGCCTGCTGGTTCAGGATCGCGTACAATTCCTGGCTGATGTGGTTGATCAGGTTGAGCATATCGGCGCGTTCGCGTTCGGCGGCGAATTTCTGCGCGCTGCTGATGCTCACCGCGATCTGCCGCGCGATAGTTTCGGCTAATTCCAGGTGTTCGGTGGTAAAATCGCCGGTGGTGCGATTCACCAGATTCAAGACGCCGAGGGTGCGCCGCCGGGTATTCAAGGGGCTATACAGCGCATTCCGGCAAGCCACGCCCGTATCCGGCGGGAGTAGATCATTTTCATACAATGACTCGCCCGTATGGTACGCATCAATCACTTTGCCGGGGCCATCCAACGGCCAAGTGCGGCGCGGCCATGCCTGCGTCACCCCATACAAGGACGGCTCGTGCAGCACCAATTCGTAATGCATCTCGTCGTCCGGCAGCAGAATTTGCGCGCCTTCACAATGCAAAATTTCGGCGGTTTCGCGCAAGGCATTGGTCAGCATCACATCGAGATTGGCGGTGGCACTGGTGATCGCGGCCAAACGCTGCAAAGCTCCAAGTTGGCGGCGGTGTTCTTCGACATGCGCAACCAATTGGTTATGCGCGCCTAACAAGGTGCGGTTGTGGTGCATGGTCTTGACCAGCATGGCTAACTGGCTGGTCATCGCCTGCAAGATGTGTTCATGCTGCGGCGTGTACGCCTGGGGACGGTGGCAGGTCACACTCACGATGCCGAACAAGTGATCCCCATCCTGCGCCGGAATCACCAACTGCGCCTGCGCGTCAGGGTCTATCCGCGTGAAATATGGCATAAATGTGTCCACCGTATCGCCCGCCTCATACGGTAGAACCGGCAATGTGTGCAGGATGCCGGTTGCCATGATCGGCGATAGTGATGCTTGTTCCGGGCGCGCCAGATAAATGATACAGCTATCAAACGGTATCACGGTTTGAATCTGTTCGATAAATTGCAGATAGACACGATTCGGCTCCGCCGGAGCAGTATAAACGCGATCTGTCATTGTGTTTTCCCTCAACCCGCTGCGATTGATTGGACACCTTCTTTTATAGCCCCGGATGGTGGTTTAGGCAACTGGTTTGGCAAATGGCGATTTGAGGTATACTACACTCAATCAGCTTAAACAAGAAATAAACCCGCTTCCCGATCAGGAAAAAATTGTGCCTGACCACCCCCCAAACCATGACACCTCCACAACCACCCTGCGCCTCCGGCATCCGTTTGGTTATACGATGCTGCTTGCGCTGCTGATCGCGGGCATACTGCTGATCGCGGCGGAAGGGGCGCTGCGTATCCCCGCGCTTGCAGCGGCGTTACCCGCGCCCGGTCTGGGCAGCACGCACGATCAATTTGAGGTGCAGATCGTCGGGTTGCGCCGCTTTGCCGCCGGTGGCCCGGTTGATTGCATTTTCCTGGGTAGTTCAATGGTCCGGCACGGCCTCAAACCGGAGATCGTGACGAACATATACGCCGCGCAGATCGACGCGACACAGAGCGACAACAGGCAATCCGGTGAAACGCTGCGCTGCTATACGTTTGGCGTGCTGGGACTGACCGCAGATGGGGCGCGCGCCTTAGCCGATTACCTGATTACGACCTACCAGCCGCGCCTGCTGGTCTATGGCCTATCCCCGCGCGATTTTTCGCAGCCGCTCGATGAGCGCGCCGATCTGAACCAGCTTGACTGGCTGCGCTATATGAATGGTACGTTTACGCTGTCCGGCTGGTTGCACGAACACGCGCGCACCGTGCAATATGGCTGGCTGCTGGATGTGAATCGGCTGGACAAACGCCAGAGTTTAATGGATGAGATGGCCGAGAATGGCTACACGCCGAATGATCGCGCATTGGGCCAGATCAATATCGAAAATGAGCTGGCGCGCATCACCACACTGTACCAGACCTATGCGCCGGTCCAGGAGGCAGCAGCGTCGGTTGCCGCGATCAGCGCGTTTCATGCGCCGCCGACCACGCAAATTGTGCTGGTCGAAATGCCCGTATACCCGCCAGTTGTGTTCCGGCTGTTTGGCGCGGATACTTACCAGACCTTCAACGCTGATATAGTGCGTTTCACTGCGCCAGCCGGGGTGATCTATTGGCCGACCACGCTGCACAATCTCGTACCGCAAAGGGGCTGGGCCGATCTGAATCATCTGAACGAGGAAGGCGCAACGATATTCAGCACATGGCTCGGCCAGCAGTTAGCGGCGGCGGTGCTGCGCGGCGATTTACACCCATTGGCGCGCCGCGCAGAGTAAGCCGACATGACCATAGTTAGATTGATTTCCCTCCCCGATCAGCATATTCTAAGAGCGTGTGCATTCATGCAACGAAGGGCTACTGGGATGGCTAAACAACCGAAAACAACACCCATTGATGATGGTGTATGCCCCGAATGCGGCGAACCGTTGGGCACGGGTAAATTATGCCCGCACTGCGAATTAATTCTAAAAATAGACCCGAATCGAACGCCGGCGAATATTCTGCCAAGCGATCCCTCACTCTGGCCGAATGACATCTCGCAAACATACCGTTTTGAACCCACGATGACGGCGGTCTTTCAACTGCTGCCATCGGGCACGGTTTTTTCCTACACGCTGGCAACACCGTTGATTGTGGGGCGGGGAGCGCTATGTATTCCGGGTAATTTACTCGATCTCAGCCCGTTTCAAGGCGAGCGGCACGGGGTTTCGCGCGAACACTGCCGGTTTTGGCGGCAAAACGACTGCCTCTTGATGGCTGATTTAGGCAGCACCAATGGGACCTACCTCAAAGGGCAGCGCGTCACGCCCTTTCACCCCTATGTGGTCCGGCATGATAC
>JAFGJA010000165.1 GCA_016929355.1 Anaerolineae bacterium
CGTTCCGGTACGATCACGGGTATGCTGACGGACGGCCTCGGCTTGTTCGGTGGCACGATGATCTTTATCATCTTCGGTAAAGCCTCCCCCGATGTGCTGCTTGGCTTCGGTTTTGGTGGTACGCTGCTGGCGCTGTTCATGCGTGTGGGTGGCGGTATCTACACCAAAGCTGCTGACGTAGGCGCGGACCTCGTGGGTAAAGTCGAAGCCGGGATGGAAGAAGACGATCCCCGTAACGCCGCCGTGATCGCAGACCTCGTGGGTGATAATGTCGGTGACTGCGCGGGTATGGCCGCTGACATCTTCGAATCTTATGAAGTAACGATTGTGTCCAGCCTGATCCTCGGTCTGGCCCTCACCGCCATCAATGGTGAATTGTACTGGATTGTGCTGCCCTTGCTGGTCCGTGGTGTCGGCGTGGTGAGTTCGATTGTCGGGACGTATGCGGTGTCGCTTTGGAAAGTGGACGACGCCGAAGAAGCCATGTTCAAGAGTTACGAAATTTCGAGTGGTATCACCATCCTCTCGACCTTCCTGCTCGCGTGGCTGTATGCTGGTCAGTTGTCACTGGCGACCCTGGTAGCTGTTGGTGTGGCCCTGGCGGTAATCTTCAACCCACTAACCTCGTATGCCACGAGCGCCAAGAGCAAGCGCGTTCATACAATTGCCGCCTCGACGCGGTTTGGTCCGGCCTCGGTTATCCTTGAAGGTCTGTCACTCGGTTATCTGTCGAGTGTGTGGGCATTGTTTGTAATTGTTGGCAGCCTGGGCGCATCAATCCTGGTTTACAGCACAGACTTCCCCGATGAATGGAAGCTCCCGGCGGTTATTGCTGGTGTCGTGTTGTCGGTGATTGCGCTTGTGCGCGGTCAGAGGCGCGGCCATCTGGTCGAAGGCTTCTTCCTGGCAATGTGGATCATGGTCGGGGCGTTGTTCATCGTCAGTA
Organism: Anaerolineae bacterium; assembly: GCA_016929355.1. Lineage (GTDB taxonomy): Bacteria > Chloroflexota > Anaerolineae > Aggregatilineales > Aggregatilineaceae > JAFGJA01. Next base: position 947 of record JAFGJA010000165.1, read on the forward strand.
TGCACGAAGTGCCGGATGTCCAGCGTTACAACTACATTCTCTTCGGCGTCACGCTGATCGGTGTGGGTATGCTCTCGCATACGGGTAACAACGTGAGTATGGACACCTTCGGCCCGATTTCAGATAACGCGAATGGTATCGGTGAATTGGCCGGTATGAGTGACGAAGCCCGCCAGATCATGGCCGACCTCGACGCCGCCGGTAACACCACCAAAGCGATCACCAAGGGTGTAGCGATTGGCTCGGCGGTTATCGCCGCCGTGTCGCTGTTTGGTAGCTTCTTCTCCGACATCCAGCGTGTGAAACCCGATTTTGAAGAAGTTGTGAACCTGGCTGACCCGACTGTATTCGTCGGTCTGCTGATCGGTGGTTCGCTGCCGTTGTTGTTCTCTGGTCTGTTGATCAAGGCTGTGAATCGCGCCGCCGGTTTGATTATGGCGGAAGTGCGTCGCCAACTGCGCGACCCCGAAATTGCCAATGGCACGAAGACCCCCGACTATGCGAATGCTGTGACCATTTCTACGCATTCCGCACAGATGGAGTTGGTCCCGTTGGGCTTGATCGCGGTCTTGGCTCCGATTGCGGTTGGTTTCTTGCTCAAGGAACAGGCGCTGGGTGGTTTCCTGGCCGGTGTGATCCTGTCCGGCCAGTTGCTTGCGGTGTTCATGTCAAATGCTGGTGGGGCCTGGGATAACGCTAAGAAATACATTGAAGACGGTTTCTACGGCGGTAAAGGCAGCGAAAATCACAAGGCCAGCGTTGTTGGTGATACCGTTGGCGATCCGCTCAAGGATACGGCTGGTCCGGCGTTGAACCCGATGATCAAAGTGATGAACCTCGTCGCTCTGATCTGTGCGCCGATTGTGGTGGAATATGACGGTTACAGCGCGGGCATTGTCATCGGTGTGACAGGGGCTATTGTCCTCATGCTGTGGGCCGTGCGGCGCAGTGACCGCGAAGATACCTCGCTGATGGAAGATATTGATGATCGCATCACGGCTGATATGGTCTCGGCTGACTAATCGATTGCGCATTAAGAACTAACCTCGCCGTGTGTATGCGGGAGGTGCAACGGGCGGTTCACACCTTTAACAAGCGGTGAACCGCCTGTTTGTTTGTTCGATCTCTGCTACAATCCTAACAATAATTACCTTTCTATACTTAGGGCAGAATTATGGCAACTGCATTTGTAATTGACTCCCGTTTTGCTGCACACACGATGGAGCGACACCCCGAATATGCGGCCCGGCTGACCATGATCCGGGCCACCTTAGAGCAGCACGGTCTGCTCGAACGTTTCACAACCATTAACGCGGAACCTGTCTCTGAAGAATTTTTACATATAGTTCATGACGCCGATTACTTACGTTTATTAGAAAAAACCTCGCGCATGGCTTCACCCTCCATGCTAGGACTGGATACCTACATCACACCCCAATCCTATGAAATCGCACGATTGGCCGTAGGTGGTGTCTTGCAAGTGGTCGATGCGGTGCTGACCGGGGAAACGGATAATGGCTTAGCCGCTATTCGGCCTCCCGGACACCATGCCACGCCATCTATGGGCATGGGATTTTGTCTGCTCAATAACATTGCGCTGGCCGCTCGCCATGCCCAACAGGTTCATAACATCGAACGGGTGCTGATTGTGGATTACGATGTACATCACGGCAACGGGACCCAGGACATTTTCTATGATGATCCAACCGTGCTCTATATTTCCACCCACCAATCCCCACTTTATCCCGGTACAGGCGCAATTCAGGAAACAGGCAAGGGGGCGGGTAAAGGGTTTACGATCAACGCTGCGCTGCCGCCCGGTGTCGGTGATCAAGGATACGCTCAGGTCTTTGCTGAAATCGTCTTACCGGCTGCTCGCCAGTTCGAACCGGAAGTGATTCTTGTTTCTGGTGGTTATGATGCGCACTGGGCTGATCCACTGGCAAATATGATGCTCTCCTTATCTGGCTATACCCATCTGGACCGCACCTTGCTGGCGCTGGCCCATGAATTGTGTGAGGGGCGAATCGTGTTTATATTGGAAGGGGGCTATAATTTACAGGTATTGGGCAACGCCTGGGCGAATGTGGCTCATGTTTTGTTGGGCGACACTGAAATTGATGATGTGCTTGGTCCGGCAGATCGCAGCGAACCATCCATTGCACAGCCGCTCAACAAGCTCAAACAAATTCATAACTTGACGTAATACTAACCTCAGTCACCTTGCGATTTGCTGTTAGGCATAGCATAATGAGAGCAAGGTTGAGTTGGTTTGGAAACGAGCATACTAATGGCTGAAACGATCACCCTGCGGGCATACCTTAATGATTTAAACGAAATGTTGGAGCGTGGCGGCTCCGCCGAAGTTGTGAGTCACTGCCGCTATATTTTGCAGCGTTTTCCGCAGAATATAGATACTTATCGTTTATTGGCGCAAGCGCTGCTCCAACGCGGCCACAACGAAGGCACTTCGAGCTATTTCAATGAGGCAGCCGAGGTGTTTCAGCGTGTATTGAGCGTCGTTCCTAACGATTACGTGGCTCATTTTGGCCTCAGCGAAATTCGCGCCCAAGATGGCGAGTTGGATCGCGCGATCTGGCACATGGAGCGCGCTTACGAACAACTGCCGGGCAATCAAGTGTTGCAGGACGCCTTACGTGAACTGTATGGTAAACGGGATGGCGAAGAACATGCACCAGCCAAAATCCAGTTAACGCGCGGGGCGTTAGCGCGGCAATATGTCAACGGGCAGTTGTATGATCAGGCATTGATCGAACTGCGTAACGCGCTGCACCAGGATGCGAATCGCATTGATCTCGAAGTCATGCTCGCTGAAACGTTGTGGGAAAGCCAGCATCCGGTGGAAGCGGGTGAAGCTGCTGTGCGCATCCTCAAGAAACTGCCAAACTCGCTTGCGGCGAATCGGATTCTGGCGCGGTTGTGGTTGGAAAACGAACGTCCTGCCGATGCCCAGCGCTTTTTAGAACGCCTCGAAGCGCTTGATCCTTATCTGGCGGCTGATGTGCTCCAACCGGATACGGAAGTCTACGACACCATCACCATTGACCGCCTCGACTATAACGCCCAGGCGCAAGCGGCACTGTCGCAGGAAACGCCGGATTGGGTCCAGGAATTGGGCGGCATGGAGATGGGCAATGTATTCTCATTAGATGAACCTATCGCATCTGATGAAGCCGGTGTAAGTGAGGAATCGCCCGAAACCGTGCAATTTGATGCCGAAGTGCCAGACTGGTTTGCTGGCGTTGACAGTAATCTTGGGGCCACTGCGCCGGATACTGTTGACGCTGACGCAGACGCTATGCCCTGGGACAGTGCGGATTGGCTCACCGGTGGTGCAGATCAACTAACGTCCAATTCGCCCGCTCAATTCCAAGATGAAGAGGCTTCCCCGGCTGATATTCCTGATTGGTTTATCGACTCAATCGGCCCAGAACCGGAACCCGCATCTTCATCGCCTCGCGCGGCGACTCCTCTGGATGCGGACTGGCTGCTGGGCGATGATGAAGCGCCTACATTTGGCGAAGCCGAAGCGAACGCTGATGATTTTGCGGCCATGTTTGACGATTTGCAAACTGAAACACCGGCTGCCTCCGATCCAGATTTGGCAGATTTAGATGCGGATTGGCTCATGGATGGCGCAGATGAAGGTTCCGATTTCGCCACTATGTTCACGGCTGATGACGATGCTGATCAACTTGATGAATCCACTGCATCAGAATCCGCATCAATCACGTCCGATTGGCTGTCTGATGAAGAAGCCGATCAGCTAGTTGATTATGCGACCATGTTCGATGCAATTCAAACGAACGATCAACCCGATGAACCTGTCGAGTCGGCTGATCGGCTGTCCGGTGATACGGATGATGCCTCTGATTTCGCCGCTATGTTTACGGCTGATGATGATGTGGATCAACCTGACGAAGCGGACGCACTTGAACCCGCCGCAACAGCCGATTGGCTTTTCGGTAATGATGATGAAGTCTCTGATTTCGCGGCTATGTTCGACGCTGCCGCCGATTCCGAACAGCCTGCCGAAGCTGACACATTTGAACCTGCCGCAACAGCCGATTGGCTTGTCGGTGATGAAGTCTCCGATTTTGCGACGATGTTCGATACTGCCGATGAGACTGAACAGCCGGACGAAGCCGCCGTGTCGGAGTCTGCGGATTGGCTTGCCGATGATGTGGATGAAGTCTCTGATTTCGCGGCTATGTTCGA
>JAFGJA010000166.1 GCA_016929355.1 Anaerolineae bacterium
CTAGTCCTCGCCGGACTCGCTGGCGGTTTCGGTAGCGGTGTCTGTGTCAGATTCCGACGCCGCTTCAGCGCGCAATTGTTCGATCAAGACTTTCATCTGTTCCATATCGTAATTTTCGTAATAGTGAAAATTGCACTGGAACATAGGCGCTTTATCACACGCCGCCAGGCACATCACCTGCTCAACGGTAAAAATACCGTCTGCGGTAGTGCCGCCATCTTCCACATCCAGGTAATCACACAGGTCTTTGTAAAACTGATCCGCGCCGCGCAGCGCGCATGGCAGATCGGTGCAGACCTGGAGCCAGTATGTGCCCTTAGGTGATTCGCGGAACATGGTGTAAAACCCGGCAATCGAATGGGCCTGGGTCGGGTCTACGTCGCACAAAGCCGCGACTTCCTTCAGCGCTTCTTCAGAGAGATAGCCATATTCTTCCTGCGCGATATACAACAAGGGCATGATCGCGGAGCGCTTGTCGGGGTATTTGGCAAAAATTTTCTCAATACGTTCGGCGTACTTTTCAGCCAGCACGTTTTTTACTCCACAGAAAAGAACCCTACCTCGTCTCCCCCTCTCCGTTTACGGGGAAGGGGTTGGGGGGAGGGGTTATCGATCACAATCGCCCAACACAATATCAATCGTGCCAATGATGCCCACCAAATCCGCGATCAGATAACCTTTTGCCATCGCAGGCAGGGCGCTCAGATGCACAAAACTCGGTGTGCGGAAATGCACGCGCGCCGGTTTGTTGCCGCCATCGCTGCGCAGAAAACAGCCTAATTCGCCGCGCGGACTTTCGATCCGCACATAAACTTCGCTCTCCGGCAGGCTGAATCCTTCGGTCCACAGTTTGAAATGGTGGATCACCGCTTCCATGCTCTGGCCGAGTTCGGAGCGGGGCGGCGGGACATATTTCCGGTTATTGGAGCGGAATGGGCCTTCCGGCAGTCTCGCTAATGCCTGCTCGATAATACGCAAACTCTGGCGTAATTCTTCCATACGAATCAGGTAGCGATCATACACATCGCCATGCACGCCGAGCGGAACATCAAAATCGTATTGCTCATAACCGCTATATGGGATCGCTTTACGAATATCCCAGTTAACACCTGACCCACGCAAGACCGGGCCAGAGCAACCAAGTTTGATCGCATCATCTGCCGAAAGGAAGCCAATCCCCTGGGTGCGATCCAGCCAGATCGGATTTTCGGTCAGCAGGCGTTCGTAATCTTCAATGCGCCGGGGGAAATCCTCTAAAAAGCTGCGCACTGCCGGGAAAAACTCAGCCGGCAAATCGCGCCAGATACCGCCAGGGCGGAAATAGGTACTCATCATCCGTTGGCCGGAGACGATCTCGAAGATGTCTAGCAAACGCTCGCGCTCGCGGAAGCAGTAAAGGAAAACGCTCATCGCACCAATATCGAGCGCATGAGTCGCTAACCATACCAGATGGCTGTTGATGCGCGTCAATTCCGCCAGCATCACGCGGATCACTTGCGCGCGTTCGGGCACATCAAGTCCCGCGATTTTCTCGATGGCGAGGCAGTACACCAGATTGTTATTCATCGGACTCAGGTAATCCATGCGATCCGTCATGACAATCGACTGTTCGTACCGCTTGGATTCCATGTTCTTTTCGATGCCAGTATGCAGATAACCCACATCCGGCACACAACTGATAATCGTTTCACCATCGAGTTCGAGCATCAAGCGCAGCACGCCATGCGTACTCGGATGCTGTGGTCCCATATTGAGGACCATCGTTTCGCCCGCTAAGGCACGTTCCGAAACCAGCCCTTTAAGCTGCTGAATGTCCCCTTCCCAAATGGTTGTTTCTTGGATGTCGGTCATAGCAGCATGTCCTATTCTTTCGCGTAGGGCTTGAACTTATCAACTTCATCGAAGTTGAACGAGAACTGGACCGTTTCATAGCCAAGCGGGTAATCTTTCCGCAACGGATGACCATCCCAATCGGCGGGCATCAGAATACGCCGCATGTCGGGGTGATTGGTGAATGTCACGCCGAACAAATCGAAGATTTCGCGTTCAAACCAGTTCGCCGCCGGATAGACACCGGTTACAGTTGACACGGCTGGTTCATCACCGGGCAGGAGAACTTTGAGCCGCAGCGAACGGTTTTGATACATGGAATAGAGGTGATAGGCCACACCAAAACGCGGCTCCTGGGGCAGATAGTCAATGCCAGTCACGTCGGAAAGGAAATTGTATTGCAAGCCTTCCGTATCGCGGCAGTATTGGCACACATCCACAATCCGCGCACCATCCACAGTGACCGTGATCTCGCCGCGAAATTCTTCTACGGCTTGAATGGCATCCCCAAATTCAGCTTGCAACGCCTCAACTGGATTCATGGATTCGCTCTCCCTTATACCCAATCTTCGAGACGTTCTTGCTTGACCCGTTCGTGCAAGGTCATGATGCCGTGAATCAACTGCTCAGGGCGGGGGGGACAACCAGCGATATACACATCCACCGGCACAATTTCGTCTACACCCTGGACAATGGCGTAATTGTTGAAAACACCGCCGCATGAGGCGCAGTCACCCATACTGAGAACCCATTTGGGATCAGGCATCTGATCGTACAATTGGCGCAGCACGGGGGCCATTTTGCGTGTGACCCGCCCGGCCACGATCATGAGATCGCTCTGGCGCGGGCTAGGGCGCATCAGTTCCATCCCGAAGCGCGACACGTCATAGACGGATGCCTGGGTGCTCATCATTTCAATCGCGCAACACGCCAAACCAAACAACATCGGCCACATGGCGCGTGTGCGTGCCCAATTGACCGTATCTTCCAATTTTACCGTTACAATACCGAGTTCACCGAGTTTGGATGTTAATCCCATTCTAAGCCTCCAACCTGCCACTCATAGATGAACCCCACCGTCAAGACAAAGAAAAAGACTCCCATTACGACCAGGCCATAGACGTACAAGTCTCTAAAGATGACTGCCCAGGGTAAAAAGAAGATGACTTCGATGTCAAAGAGGATGAACAAAACAGCCACACGATAGAACTTCACCGGAATTCGCCGGATCGCTTCACCATAAGGCTGCATACCGCTTTCGTAGGGGGCTAGTTTACGCGCTGTGGGACGGAAAGGACCAAGTAAGCGCGACATGAAAACAATCAGAACACTTACCCCGACTGAGATCACGAGTAACGCTACAATCGGTGCAAAATCTGATGGCACGGTAAATATCTCCGTTGAATAACGTTAAGTAAAAGCTAATTGTTCAGATTAGAACAAGCAATTCAGAGATTAGCATAAAGCCCGAAGGGTGTCAAACTAGTTTGCTATGATAAATATCATGTTTTAGACGATTCTACAGCATTTGAACGATAAACAGCCTGAAAACCTGATTCCTATGAAACAGAAATCAAATTGACGCGATCAAAATGGCTATTGGATCGATATATTATGGTATAAGGCCCAGGGAGAGAAAAGACTTGGTATAGGGGGAAAAACAAAGAGGACAGGGGGTGAGTTGGCATCGACCTAATCTCCCAGGGGGCTACCCCCCAAGTACCCTCGGCGCGGGTGGGCTTAACTGCCGGGTTCGAGAAGAG
>JAFGJA010000167.1 GCA_016929355.1 Anaerolineae bacterium
TGGTTTTCTGTAGGGGCCGACCAGCGTGTCGGCCCAGGGCGGACACATTGGTCCGCCCCTATGAAACCCTGGTTGAACATATGCTGCCGTGTACTTAGCCTCCCTCCATTCGCAATGGAGAGGGGATCGGGGGGGGAGGCCGTTTTTGGGCATAAGGGTAATTGTCTGGAAACCTATGGTGCGTCTAACTGATGATGCAACCCCGCAGGCGATGGTGGTTGTTGATCTGGGCTTTGGCGATGCGGGCAAAGGCAGCGTGATCGATTTCCTGGCTCGCCGCACTGCTGCTCATACGGTTATCCGGTTTAACGGTGGCGCGCAGGCTGCTCATAACGTGATCACGCCCGATGGCCGCCACCATACATTTGCCCAGTTCGGCAGCGCGACTTTTCTCCCCGGCGTGCAAACGTACCTCTCCCGCTACATGCTGGTTGAGCCATACGCTTTATTCAACGAAGAACAGCACTTAGCCGCGTTGGGCGTCACTGATGCGTTGGATCGTCTGTCGATTGACCGGCGCGCGCTCATCATCACCCCGTTTCACCAGGCCGCGAATCGTCTCAAGGAGTTGGCGCGCGGTGCGAACCGGCATGGCAGTTGTGGCCTCGGTATCGGAGAAACGATGGCGGATGCGTTGGCCGATCCGTCGTTGGCCCTATACGCGGGCGATCTGCCGCAGCGTGCGGCTGTCATGCGCCGTTTGCAGCAGGTGCGCGATCAAAAATTCAGCGAAATTGAGCCGCTTCTGCCCGCGCTGCGTGAATTGGAATCTGATGACGAACGCGCCACCGTGCAGCAAGCCTTACAGCTTTTTGATCCCGGCGATCTGATCGAGATTGTGGCGGAAAACTATGTCTATCTGGCGGAACGGGTCACGCTGGTTGATGATGCTGATTGGGCTGTGCGGCTGCGCCAACCGGGGACGATTCTGTTTGAGGGGGCGCAGGGGGTGCTGCTCGATGAGAATTACGGCTTCGCGCCTTATACCACCTGGAGTACAACCACCTGCGCCAATGCGGACGCGCTTCTCAACCAGGCGGCTTATGCGGGTGAGATTGTGCGATTGGGGCTCTGGCGTGCGTATTTCACGCGGCATGGTCCCGGCCCGTTTGTCACCGAAGATCGGGCGTTAAACGAAGTGCTGCCCGAACCGCACAATGGGGATTCGCTCTGGCAGCGCCATTTCCGGCGTGGTTATTTTGACCGGGTCGCCGCGCGCTATGCGCTGGATGTGGCGGGACACATTGACGAATTAGCGATTACGCACTTAGATGCGGCGTTACCCCGCCCGCAGTGGTGTTACGCTTATACCTCCACGCAGCCCGATCTCGATCCGTTTTTTGATCTGTCTGTTGATCATAATCAGCAGGTCATCAAACGGATCAAGGTGCTGCCCCAACCGGCGCAGGCGCATCAAACCCAACTCAGCCAGCATTTATTCCACTGCCAGCCGCTTTATGAAGCTATACCGGATAATACAGACGATTGGTTAAGCGCGCTTGCGGATTGGAGCGGTCTGCCGGTCACGCTCACGTCATGGGGGCCAACCGCCAATGATAAGCGCGTGCGCTGCCGGGAACAGTGAATCGGTCTGGACGAAAGGCGCGCGGGCTGGTAGGATAGCGCGCATGGTCTATTATGCGTACTTCACGGTGTTTTCGCTGTCTCCGATGGCTTCTATTCCGGGGGCGTCCTTGAATAGGTGCGCCTGTTGATCGTGTAATATAAGTAATAATATCTAATCTGTCGTGTAACGGCTCTGGGCGCACAAACTCAGAGCCGTTTTTGATTCCGGTGGCATAATTACAACGCAAATCGAGAGGGTAAAAACTATGCACGTCATCCAACTCCATCACATCACCGTGAACTATACCGGGCACGCCATTTTCCGCGATCTGAATTGGGCGATTGGGGATCGGGACCGGATCGGACTGGTGGGGCCGAACGGCGCGGGAAAATCAAGCCTGTTCAAAGCGATTATCGGGGAAGTCATACCGGACGAGGGCCAGATCGTGAAACCGCCGGGGATCACGCTTGGTTATCTGCCACAGGAAGTTAAGTTGACGCCGGGACAGACGGTCATTGAAGAAGCGATGACGATGCCGCCCGCCCTCGCGCAAACCGAAGCCGCATTGAGCGTCATTGACGCGCAGTTAGCCGATCCTGACGTTTACAACGATGCGGATCGGTTAGCGCATGTTTTAGCCGAACAAGAGCGCGTGTTAGAGGGTTACGAGCGGCTTGGCGGGCCGAGCCATGCCAATACGGTGCGCGGTTTGCTGCTGCAATTGGGTTTCTCGCTGGCTGATTTTGATCTGCCCACCGAAGCCTTGAGTGGTGGTCAGAAAAAGCTGGTGGCGCTGGTCCGGTTGGTGATCGAAACCCCGGATGTGCTGCTGCTGGATGAGCCGGATAATCACCTGGACCTCGCAGGTAAACGCCGCCTGGAGCGTTATCTGCGCAGTTATCAGGGCGCGGTAGTGATCATCTCGCATGATCGCTATCTGCTGGATGATGTCGCCACGCAGATCGCGGAACTGGACGGTGGCAAAATCACCATGTATCAGGGCAATTACAGCGCCTATGTCAATGAACGCGAACTGCGCCGCTTGCGCCAACAGCAAATGTACGCCGCGCAGCAGAAGGAAATCCAGAAAATCGAGGAGGCGATCAAGCGGTTTGAACTGTGGGCGAAAGTGTTTGAGAACGAAAAAGCCGCCCGCCAAGCGCGCAGCCGCCACAAGATGCTGGAACGGATGGAGGCCAACGGCGAGATCATCGAAA
>JAFGJA010000019.1 GCA_016929355.1 Anaerolineae bacterium
TGCGACAGACACGCATTGGCTAACGGCGGCACGCGATAAGTCAGCGTGTGCCATTGTCCGGCGGTCAAAGGCACGGCTTCCGCTTGATGGGTTTCGTCGTGATTGTCATCGTAGACGTACAACCCCGCGCGGATCATATCCGGTGCGTGATCCGGCAAGTAGACCTGCGCGGTGATCGTCTGGCCGGGGAAAATCAACGGCGTGAAGGTCGCTTCATAGTAATTGCCGGAAAGTTCTGCCGGGCGGTAGTAGGTGCGCGTATAGATGCGCGATTCGCCCTTCTTGTTCAGCTTGCGGATACTGGCTTGCAGCGCGGGTTGACCGTTGTCAATCTCCATTTGCCGCAGTTCGATCACACGCCCGCGTTTGCCATCCGACTCGAAATTGTTCGTTGTGCCCGCATAGCCAAAATGATAACGCGGGGGAATCGCGGTAGATTCCCCGGCTAATTCGCGTCCCAGGCGGCAGAACAGATCGGCGCATTGGGGGATCGTCAAAATGTTGCGCGTGCCGATGATGCTGGCGACGATCAGTAGATCGTTCATCGGTGCGCGCCACGACCAATCAATGCCATCCACACCTACCGCCACGCCCAGCACCGTGCCGACATTGCCCACATTGCAATCCGTATCCCAACCGCCCATATTGGTAATTTGCAGCGTGCGCGAAAAATCGCCGCCACCGTAGGCCATACCCATGATCATGATCGCCGTGTTGGGGATAATATGCACCATGCCCGGATAGCGATCATAGCCAAAGTTCGCTTTGATGAAAGCGAAACAGGCGTGCCAGTCGGCGGGGTGCTGCGCGTGAAAATCAAGCACGGCCCGCACCACGCGCGTGTATTCGCTATCTGCGGGTATCATGGCTAGCCCCGTTTCAATCAGTTTGAGCGGATCGGATTCCTGAAACGCCTGGCTGATCATCGCAGCGAGAAAACGCGCGCCATAAATGCCGTTCCCGTCGTGCGTGATGCTCGATGCGCGCTCCGCGAGATCGGCAGCGAGGGCGGGATTATGGGGCGCGACCAGGCCCCACACATCGCTGAAAATCTGCCCGCCGATTTGCTCGGCCATCGTGGTTCCGTTCAGTGCGGCTGATCCACATTCGGGCGCGGGAATCCCGGCGGCGGCGTTGAGATACGCGGTATGCTCGCTGGAAATGCCATAGCCACCCCACCAATGCGTGCCGTGCTGATCGCCCACGTAGTTATGGCGCGTGTCACTGATCTGCTGCGCGGTGAGGTCCGGCGATGCGCCAAAATCCTCCAACGCGCGGATCAAAATCATGGGAAAGGCGGTATCGTCGTCCGGCTTGAAGATTTTACCGGGCGCTTCGTTCAGATAGCCGATCAAGGGGCCGATGTTGTCGCGGATTTCCTCATAGGTCCAGCCCTCAATCGGCGCGCCGAATTTCACACCAATACATTTGCCAAGCCAGCCAGCATATACACGAGCATCATAATCTACGGGTAATTTTTGGGGCATACCTAATCCAATCGTTCCACCAGTTGCAAAGTCAAATCTTCAAGATTCGTGCCAGCCAAAAATGGCAAACACACCCCGCGACAGGTTGCCAGACACGCGCGCCACTGTGCGCTGATCGCGTCCACGCCCTGATACGCGCCGCACAGCGCCCCGACCATTGCCGGGAGCGAATCGGATGCCTTCGCTAACGTATTCGCCTGCAAACACGCGCTGCTCAGATCGCCCGCACTTTGGGCGACAATGGCGAGAGCGGCGGGAAATGTTTCCGGGGCCAGCGATCCGAACGAGTAGACAGTGTTGATCACGCGCGTGGCGAGCAATACGATCAGATCGTCAAGGGTGGAGGCTTCCAATACGCACGCTTGCGCGATCTCGTCCACATGCGCGATCCACGAGTCGGTGGGAAATTCCTGCCGCGCGCGATGCAACGCATCAGCCAGCGATCCACCATCAGCCAACAGCGCAATCGCCGCCGCCATGCCGCGTGCCGCGTAGATGCCATCTTCGGCTTGCGTGATCTGCGCATCGAGTTCCGCCAGCGCTGCCGCTTGATCGGGCTGGCCCGCGTAATACAGGCCAATGGGGACCGCGCGTGCAACCGCATTATCCTCGTAATGCAGGGGATTATCGTTGCCGGTAGCGGGGGGCAGTAGGCCGCGTTTGAAATTCTCAATCGCGGATCGTTCCGAAAAACTGCCCCACACCGTATCCGCTTGCGGCACGACTTCATCTTGCCAGGCGCGCAAAAAGGTTTCCTGTGTGGGCGGATTTGGATCGTCTATCAATGCCTTGAGCGTCAGCACAGCCCATTCGGTATCATCGGTGGGGGAGGGTTCCAGCGTCGCCGCCGGGATGCGATGCGTAAAAGGCAGCGTCAGGCGGGCGATCTGCTGCTGGCTGTGCTGCTGATTGGTGCGCCAGACGTAGTTGTGGCGTCGGGCGGGTAGCGCCTGGAAGCGGTGAAACAGCGCCGGAAAACTGATCGCGTCACCATAGGCGAGGCCGAACATGGCCCCTAAAAAGCGTTGTTCTCGTGTGAGTGATTGCATCAGGTCAGCTCCACCAGTTCATCCGCAATATCGGTAATTTTGCGCCCCGCGATAAAACCAATGCAGCGCCCGGTGGAGGCTTGCACGCGCGCCTGCCATGCGTCGGGGATGGCATCCGCGCCGCCGTAGACACCCGCGAGACTGCCAACCATCGCGCCAATCGTATCGGCGTCCCGGCCCAGACGCACGCCCGCCGGAACTGCGCGCGGAAAATCACCATTTGTCGCCAGAAAAACGGCCATTGCTACCGGAATCGCTTCGGTAGCGAGATCGGCCCAATGCCAGTACGGAACGAGCAGTTCATCCGCAATAGCTTCTAATGCGTCCTCTAGCGGTTGATCCCGATTCCCGACTGCTTGCGCGCGCAGTAATGCGCGGTAGGTCCACGAATCGGCGGGCACAGCGTCGATCCCGGCTTGCATCATCTCGCCCGGTGACGCGCCAACCATGCCCACACTGATCGCGGCGGCAATCGCCTGCGCCGTGTAGAGGCCGTCGCGCCCGTTGGAAACGCTGCCCAACACCATTGCTAGCTGCGCGGCTTGTGTCGGTTTGCCAGGACTCACAATCCCCGCCGCGCTGATCGCCATCGCCACGCCATCGCTCCACATCTGATGATTGAACGCGCCGGAGTAGGGCGCATGGAGTCCGGCTTGCAGGTTGCGCGTAGAGATTACATCGCTGAATCCGCCGGGGCGATAGTGATACTGACCGCTCAACAGCTTGTCGCGCCATTCCGCTTCGACCTGTTCCAATGTGATCCCGACGCCGTAAGTCTGCAACAGATATGCATTGAACAGCGTAAAATCGGTATCGTCCGTGCCGGTGGATTCGTCCGTGACAAAATCCGTGATCACGCCGTATTTTTCGCGGATTTCCTCGGCAGTCATGCCCTCGCACGGCGCGCCGATGGCATCACCAATGGCCGTACCGAGCAAACTCCCGCGCGCGCGTCGTTGTAAATCGTCCATGCTTTAGCCCTTAATCCCAATCGACGAAATGCCGCCGATCAGGTGTTTTTGCGCGAAGAAGTAGATGATCAAAATCGGGATGATCGAGACTAACGTCGCCGCCATGAACAGATTCCACTCAACGCTGTAACGGCCCCGGAAAAAGGCCAACCCGATAGCGATGGGGTACTTGTTGAAATCGTTCAGATAGACCAACGGTTGCAGGAAATCATTCCACGTCCACAGGAACGTAAACACGATGATCACGGTTAATGGCGGGCGACACAGGGGTAAAATGATCCGGTAAAGGATCGTCCATGTGCCCGCGCCATCAATGCGGGCGGCTTCATCCAGTTCGCGCGGAATGGTGCGGATATATTGCACCATCAGGAAGATGAAAAACGGATTCCCAAAAAACGAGGGCAAGATCAACGGCCAGTAGGTATCGATCATGTCCAGGCGGCTGAACACATTATACAACGGGATCAGCTTGATATGGCCGGGAACCATCATCGTACTGAGCATCAACATAAACAGCGTTTTCTTATACGGGAACCGCAGCCGCGCAAACCCATACGCAATAAGCGGCACGGAGACTAACTCGCCGATAATGTTCATGACGACCAGAAACGCCGAGTTGCCCATAAAGCGCGCCAGGGGATATTTAGCGAACGCTTCCTGGTAATTTTCCCAATGGAACGTTTCAGGAATCCAGGTGGGCGGCCACGCGAAGATTTCCCAGCGTCCTTTGAGCGAGGTCGAGAGCATCCACAACAGGGGGATCATGAAGACGAGCGCGAGTGCGGTCATGATCACATAGGCGGATACGTGACCGATAATTTTGCGCGTGATCAGCCACCAATCGTTTCGCCAGCGATGACGCGGTGTCGTGATACTATTCTGACTCATAGAACACCCACCGTTTTGAGGTATAGTTGAGAATAACTGTGCTGATCAGGATGATGGCCGTTAACACCAGCGCCAGCGCCGACGCATAGCCCATATTAAAATTCTCAAACGCTTCTTGATAAAAGTACAACAAGTAGAAAAAGGTTGCTTTGAGCGGGCCGCCTTGTGTGATGACGAAGGCTTCCGTAAATACTTTGAACGAGTCGATCATCTCGATCACCAGTTGGAAAAAAATGGTTGGTGTCAGCAGGGGAATTGTCACCCGGCGGAAACGCGCCCACCGTCCCGCGCCATCAATTTTCGCCGCTTCGTAGAGGTGCTGCGGGATATTTTGCAGCCCCGCCAGATAGATGATCGCGCTGCCGCCCACTTTCCAAACACTCATCAGCGCCACGGAGGGCAGCGCCCAATCCGGGTCCCAGAACCAGTTTGGACCCTTGATGCCGACCTGATCGAGCAGGGTGTTGATGATGCCAGTATCCGGCTGCAACAGCCACATCCACATCAGCGATACGGCCACGCCGGAGATCACCGCCGGGATGTAGAACACCGTCCGGTAGAAGTTCATTCCCGGCACTTTCAGATTCAGCAGCAGCGCCAGCGCCAACCCCAAAATGATTTTCAGGGGCAGCGAGAACAGCACAAATTTCCCGGTGACTTTGAGCGATTGGGTGAATAACGGATCGTTCGTGAACATGCGCTCATAGTTATCCAGCCCGATCCACTTGGGATCGGTCATGATGTCCCATTCGGTGAAGCTGAGGTATATCGAAATACCCACCGGCAGAATCGTGAACGCCAGAAACCCGATGATCCAGGGCAGCAGAGCCAGATAGCCTTCCAGGGCTTCGCGCCGTGTGCGCGGACTCATGTTACGCCACGTTGAAACCATAGCGAATCCTTAAACCATAAAAATCTATTTCACCGCAGAGGCGCGGAGAACGCAGAGAAAATACAAAGTAAAAGCAAGAGAAAACCCTGATTTCGTCCCTTTGTGATCAGGAACTAATCGCTCAACCGGACTCCCCCTCTCCAGACTTGGAGAGGGGGATGGGGGTGAGGTACAACGCTCGATTGACACCAGAATTTTTGCTAAATCATCCGAGCCATTGCCCCTACGGATTATCCACCCAGGCGCGGCACACACTCATCCAGCGCCGCCTGTGCATCGTCCATATAATCGTTCAAGGTGCTGGCGATCTCGTCACGTCCGATTTCGCCCAGTTCAACCAAATCCCACACATCGCTGACCGCGCGGTTCACCGTCCCAAAGCAGGGATGCTCGTTTTTCCATTCTGCAACCTGCTTCAGTTCCAGCACGCCGAAAAAGGCTTGCGCGTAGTCTTGGTCAGCATATTCGTACTCGGCTAACACTTCGGGAATGGAGGGGAACAGGTTGCCATTTTCCATCAGGAAACGCTGGCCTTCCGGCCCGACCCAGTAGCTCAGGAATTCGTAAGCTTCGTCGGGGTGTTCGGTCCCGGCCCAGATCGACGAAGTGAGCGACCATGCATTCACATAGCGCTCGTTGCCGGGAACTTGCGGTTCCGGCACGATGCCGAAGGGCACGCCCGCTTCAATCGCGTTGAGCATGTGACCCTGGTTGAGCGTCGCCATCGCCAGACGCCCGGCCATGAACAGGTCCACCGGTCCAGTACCTTCTGTCCCCAGAATTTCGATATCGGCGGGGGTGGGGGTGGCCCCACTGGCAACGAGGTCCCACAGCCAGGTATAGGCAGCGATGTTGGCTTCTGAGTTGAAATAACCGTCAACGGTGGTGCTGTCGTCGCTGTAGAGGAACGCGCCGTAGTTGTTCCAGATGGCGCGGTACGCATCACGCGGACGATCACCGCCCCAGCGCTTAATGTCAGGATCGGCGACTTCGCTGGCGATACGGATGAAGTCTTCGGTGGTCCAATCGTCGGTGGGATACGCGACTCCGGCGGCATCAAAGACATCTTTGTTGTACATGACAAAGTTCGCGCCAACGCCGAGCGGCAAGCCCACAACCTTATCCTGCCATACAGCACGGGTCTTCCAGAAGCCCTCGAAATAGGTTTCCGGTCCCAGATCGGGATCAGCTTCGATGTAGGCGGTCAGGTCTAATGCCTGGGGATACCAGTTTGTGTCCCAGAAGAACGCCACATCCGGCGCACCTTCACCCGCGCCGAGCGTAGTCGTCATTTTGTCTTGAAAGCCGCTTTCCGGCAGGATCGTCAGGTTAACTTTGATATTCGGATGTTCGGCCATAAACGCTTCGGCCAACGCGCGCTGTGCTTCTTCAGAATATTCCTCGCTGTTGACACTCCACCACTCAATCGTGACGGTGTCTTGCGCGCTAACTTCAACGGCGCTCACCACTGGTGTGAGCAGCACTAGCAATACAAGAATAGTACGAACAAACTTCATGATTTTTTCCTCCGATATTTATTGTCTTGCGATTGTTGCTAAAATTCTGGACCTAAAAACATGCCATAGGCATCCTCCATCAACCGGACACGTTACGGAATCAGTTCAACTAATTGTTGGGCGAGTTCACGAATATCGATCTGGGCGGCGAATTTGAGACATACTCCGGCGGGACAGCGCACCTTCTCGATCCAGGTGGCGGGAATTACACTTTCGCCGTGCATCGCGCCGGACAATGCGCCCACGACAGCGCCAATGGTATCGGCGTCGCGGCCAAAATTACCGGCCCAAAACATCCCCTTGTGAAAATCACCGCCGGTCAATTTGAAAACGGCATACAGTTGGGGCAGAGCTTCGGCGACGGATGAATGGACCGGGGTCCAGAGCGCCGTATGCAGGTCTTCCCACGCGGCTTCGATGCTGCCCGCCTCGTCACAAATCCGTATTGTTTTCGCCATCGCCCGGCCCAACCAGCTATCCTCTGGAATTTGAGCGAGGCCGGTATTGACAATTTCATCCACTGTGGCCCCGGTCAGCGCTACCGCGATACTGGCGGCAACAGCTTGCGCGCCCCAGATGCCATCCTGCGCGTGGCTGATTTGCGCTTCGATCAGGGCCAGGTCTGCGGCACGCTGCGGATCACCCGCACAGATAATGCCAATCGGCGCGATGCGCATCACTGCACCATCGTCGTTGTTCTGCACATTGTCGATACCTGTGTACGGCGGCAGCATCCCCCGTTCCAGATTCGCTACTGCGCCGTAAAGCGGTTTGCCGCCCCGTTCAAACACGCCCCCCTGATCAATGATGTATTTTTTCCACGAGGTGACAAGATGATCGAGCGTGAGATCGCCGCCGCAATCCAGCAGCGTTTGCCCGGTCAAGACGGCAAACTCGGTATCGTCGGTGCTTTTTGCGCCCTCGTATAAATTGGTGACAATGCCATAACGCTGCCGGTACGCATCGCTGCGACCAATGTCGCCAAACGCATCGCCAACCGCGAGGCCCAATAAACAACCAATGGCGCGATCGGTGAGCGTCGATCCATCAGGCAGATGGGCGGGGTTAGGTGGGTTGGTAGTGCTGTTCATCATATCTTATCCTAAAATGAGACCGTTCCCATTAATAGTCAAAAAAACTCGTTGCATATCTTGGCGCGCCCCTCTCCTGGCTAGCCAGGGGGCACGGCGGTTGATTCGCGGATTGTCAGGTGACAGGGAATTTTCGTGTGGCGCGGCGTTTTCGATCCCTGGTTTGCCATGCGTTCCAGCAGATATTTCGCCGCCTGGACGCCATTTTCGATCTTGGGCTTGGTGACAGTGGTCAGGGCGGGCGAAGTCGTCGCCGCCGCGTAAATATCGTCCATGCCCACAATTGAAAGCTGATCGGGCACGCGACACCCTAACGCCTGGGCCGCTTTTAACGCGCCAATCGCCAGCAGATCGTTTGCCGCAAAAATGGCGGTGGGTGGCTGATCTAAACTTAAAAATTGCTGCATGGCGTCGTACCCGGCCTGATCGGAAAATTCACTTTCGATGATCAGCGCTTCATCCAACTGGATATGTTTGCGGGCGTGAAACGTAATAAAACTCTGCCGCCGGGAATGATGTAATTTGCCGCGTGCCGAGATGCCCGCGATTAGCCCAATGCGGCGGTGTCCCAGGTCGTACAGGTGCTCTAAGGCGTACTGTGCGCCCGCTTCGGTATCACTCCCTACCGAATCAAACGCGGGAAAACTGGACCCACTGCCAAGAATGACCACCGGAATATCCAGGCTAGCCAACACATCATTGGTGATGCTGGTCGGGTTGATGATCAAACCGTCGAAGCGATTACGGCGTACCATCCGTAGATAATTCGCCTCCCGATCACTGCGCCAATCGCTGTTGACTGTGACCACCGCGTAGCCTTCATCCTCGATGGTATCCTGCGCGCCGCGCACTACTTCCGGCCAGAATGGGTTGGTAATGTCTGGGATGCACAGCGCGACCATGTACGTTTTGTCGTTGCGCAGACTGCCCGCGATCACATTACGCTCGTAGCCGAGTTGTTCAATCGCCTCTACTACGCGCTGCCGTGTTTCTTCGCGCACCCGGTCATGCTCACCATTGACCACGCGCGCCACCGTGCTTTTCGACACGTTGGCGAGACGGGCAACATCAATGATGGTGGGGCGGCGTACCACGTAAAATCTCCTGGACTAATTGCAAAAATAACCTTCACGGCAAAATGGGACCGTTCTCATTTATCATACGGCAGAGTGCGGCCAATGTCAACAGGTGTTAGATGAATTTACCTGTGACGAATCGTTGTGGTTGTGTCGAGAAGTGGGGGGGGAATAACCAGAAACAGGATCGCGCTATCCTACCTCTTTGTATAATGTAGGGTTAACTCGTGCAAACAAGAGCCTCATGCAAATTGGACACAGATAAACACAGATTTTTGATGTTGATCTGCGGAAATTGTAAATTTGAAAATTATTTGGCGTGTTTTTGTGAACGCTATTTGGCGCAATCCGTTTAAACCAAATCACCTCACAGAA
>JAFGJA010000168.1 GCA_016929355.1 Anaerolineae bacterium
GGTTTCGTGGGCAAGTTTCTGTTGTTCCGAGCGGCAGTCGATGCGGGGCTGGTCTGGTTGGCGCTGATCGGTGTGGCGGGCGCGATCATCAGCCTGTACTACTACCTGATCATCGTCAAGGTGATGTATATGGATATGCCCGACACCGAAGACGCGGTTCCCGTCAGCACGCCGTTCTACTGGGCGCTGGCGATCTCCGCCGCCGGTGTGCTCCTGTTCGGAACGATCCTGGTATCGCCCCTGTTGGATTGGGCCACCGAAGCCGCGAAGGGCTTGTATCTGGTGTTGTAGACGCCACGTGCAGTCTGAAAATAGGGGTTTCGTAGGGGCGAGTTTGCAAACTCGCCCTTTTATTTAGAGGGCGTACTGCAATACGCAATTCTAGACGAAGGTGATAAAAACGCGCCTCGTGTTCGCCGGAGTCTGAAGCGCTCCGGCTAGCAACAAAATCGGGAAGCCTTAATTTTCAAACGCCCCCGGTGGCCTGACTCCCCCTCTCCGCCGGGTGGAGAGGCGGCTGGGGGGTGAGGTAAATAAGGTTGGGTTCGCAAAAACCAACCCTCAACCCTATCTTTTGGCAGGTCACAGCGTCAATACCGCCTGATATACTGTAGACACTTGAGGAAAACAGAAAGGTGGTTGACATGTTTAACCAAATCAATCCTGTACACGAACAACGTCGCGCTGAAAATACGGTGCGTGCTTTGACCGACCAAACCCAGGCGGCCAACCTGTTTGCCCGTCAAGAAAAACGCAATTGTGCTCAGGACGAACCGGCCCACACCGTCGCCAAGGGTGAAACGATTTCGATCATGCGCCTCTTTAAGGCCATCCGGGTGAATCGCCCTGAGATCGAACCGGCAGCGCCGATCAGCTACGCCGACAAGCGCGCGACTCTCACCAGCTAAGATGCGGTGATCAGATAAAAAACGCACAAAGCCTTACGGATACAGTAACATAGTATCGGCAAGGCTTTTTGTTTTCTAGATGGACAACTTCAAAATCTGGCGGTTATTCGCCTTCGGAATCATCCGTCTCGCTCTCATCGACGGGAACCGGACGCCATACCGGGAACAGATTGTTCGACTCCCCATCCGTCAACTGCTTGACATTCGATCCGTCCGCATCCATCACGTAAATGTGCCAGTACCCCGACTCATTGGACATATACGCGATCTGCCCGCCGTAAGGCGAATGCGTCAGATCGCCCTTGAACACCTCATCGTCGCCCAGGGGATGCAGGTCTGTCCCATCGGCATTCATCACATGAAACTCAATTTTCCCTTCAAGCATCGAGTCGGGATCAGAGAAAATCAGTAAAATTTTCTCGCCATCCAGCGCGTAGACCGGCTGGTAATCGTGGATGTCATGCTCCGTCAGGCGCGTAATCTCGCCGCTCGCCACCTCGACCACATAGATATTCTGGTAGCCGCTTTTATCCGACGTGTACACAATCCTGGTCCCATCCGGCGACCAGGCGTGCATATATTCAGTGGCGGCATCGTTCGTCAACTGCACGCGATCCGTACCATCTGAGTTGGCGACGAACAAATCCATCTTGGGCGGCAGGCCCGCCACAACTTTATCCCAGGCCAAACGCGCCCCGCCCGGCGACCATACTGGGTCCCAGTCCAAATTGCCCTCTTTGATCACATCCAGCATCGCTTCGATCACGGTCTGCGCCTTGAACCCCGTCCCATCCGGGTTCACGCGCGCCGGGCTGATCGCGCCGGGAGCATTGGAATATAAGCTGAGTTGATCGCCGTTAAACGTGAAATTCGGATAATATTCGTCGGCCTCGCTCGCGGCGGTGATATTGATCAATTCGCCCTCTTTATTCTGCATATAGAGGTCCCAATTCCCGTCCCGATCCGACATAAACACCAATTCGCCCTCGGTTGCGCCGAGTTCAATCGTTTCCTGATCCAACTGGCGATAAATCCAAATCGCCGCCGCCGCAATGATTACGACCAGCGCGATCCCGCCCATGATCAGCCAACGTCCCCATCGTTTCATGATGACAGCCTCCTGGCATTAAAATCTACCATCATCATAGCCGATCCAAATCAACACATTCAAACGCAATCATCATATTTCATGAAAAATTCGCACGCGGCACAAAAAAACGCCCCCGGTGGGTGGAGGAGAAAACCAATAGATTCCGCATGATCCTGTAGGGACGAACCCACGATCCCCGGTCACACCAATCCGGCAGGGTGAGTAGGGGCCGACACGCTGGTCAGCCCAGGCGAGGCGACGCTACAAAACATCATATACTACGAGAGGTGATCCAAAAATGCGCCGCGATAGGCTTCCTCAAGCTGGCGATCATAGACCATCATCAGCAGTTGGGCGAGCTGCATTTCCGACTGCTCACGCAAGAATGCTTCCCGCGTGGGTTCGTCCCACGATTCCCACATCTCCCGGAAGCTGGGCCGATCATAGAGGGGTTCCAGCAAATCCTGGGTGACTTGCGCTTCGAGCATGGCTAACTCATCACTTTTCAACAAACCCTTGACCTGCCGGTATGCGGGGACAAACACATCATGGATCAATGGACCGAGATCGGCCAACTCGTAATCATGATCGTAAAAAAAGTCGCGGAAGTCGTCGTCTTCCCACAACGTATCCAAAACCAGACTCGCCGCTTTACAATACACACACATGATGTTGTTCAACCCCCATCACAAGTATTTTACTGGTACACATATTACGCTCCCCTACCCATTATAGGCCGAAATGGTCGGGCGCGAAACCAATTTGCCCTACCTGATGATACGCGCTATGCTGACAGCAAACGATCTTACCTCACCCCCTAGCCCCCTCTCCACACATGGCGAGGGGGAATCAAGGTTGCGGGGCAATTATAATAGGATTGAACACTCATGACTCAAACCCCCTACCAACACCTTGCGGCGCGGCTGGATGCGCTGCCAAACGGTTTCCCGGCGGCGGCTGATGGCGCGGAAATCCGCCTATTGAAACATCTCTACACGCCGGAAGAAGCCGCCTTAGCCGCCCAACTCCGCATAACCAAAGAAACTCCCGCGCAGATCGCAGAGCGTACCGGCGGGGACGCGCGCGACCTGCGTAAAACGCTCAAGGATATGGCAAAACGCGGCCTGATCGCGGTAGATCGCATTGAGGGCGGCGTGGGCTATGGCCTGCTGCCGTTCGTGGTCGGCGTCTACGAATTTCAACTCGAACGCCTGGACGCGGAACTGGCGCAGTTATTCGAGGATTATTACCAGCAAGCCTTTGGGCAAACCAGCGCCATCGAACCGCAGGTTCACCGCGTCATTCCGGTGAATGAGAGCATTGCGATCACTATGGAGATTCACCCCCACGAAAGCGCCGCCGCGATTGTCAATAACGCGCAGGCATGGGGCGCGGTGGATTGCATCTGCCGCAAGCAAAAAGCCCTGATCGGCGATCCGTGCGATCATCCCCGCGACAATTGTATGATTTTCAGCGACACGCCCGGCGCGTTTGACCAAGCGAAATCCGTGCGCGCCTTGACCCAGGCTGAAGCGCTCACCCTGCTGCATCAGGCCGCCGCAGCCGGACTCGTCCACACCTCCGGCAATTACCGCGAGGGCTTGTCGTATATTTGCAACTGCTGCACCTGTTCCTGCGGGATTCTGCGTAGCATGAGCGAGATGGGCATCGCCAACGCCGTCGCACGCTCAGCGTTTGTCGCTGTTGTTGATGCGGATTCGTGCGGAGGCTGCGAAAATTGTACTACGGTGTGTCAATTTGACGCGCTCGATCTGCAAGCTGACGGGGTGATGGGCGTGAACCGGGTACGCTGCGTGGGCTGCGGCGTGTGTACGGTGGCCTGTCCCGACGATGCGCTGCATCTGGTGCGCCGTCCTGACGAGGAAATCAAGCCCATTCCGGCGACTCATCACGAGTGGGACACGGCGCGGGCGATGGCGCGCGGCTTGAATCTGGATGATATTTTGTAGTGACAAGTAATCAGTTTTACGTTTTTAGTTTTAAGTAGTACATCGGTACAAAGTCAGCAGATTTATCCGGCTTTGGGCTGACGACTCATTAAGTGATCGGTGTTGATAAGCAAGGCACTGCCCCGGTTCTGTGTTTGAAGCAGCGCCTTTACTTAAAACTGATCACTGATAACTTACAACTCAAAACAGGAAAGGAAACGACCATGAATGACCCACGAGCTGATAATGTCAAGCGATTCCGCGAGGAACAGGGCGCAGTGCGCGTCTATATGCTCACCGCGATCCAGCCCTTCACCGTGAGCCAGGACCGGTTTATTGTCGTTGAGCGCCGCCATGAGGAGGCGTGGCTGATTCATTGCACCGGCTGCACGCCGCGTACCGCGCTCGGTAATGGTAATTCACAGAGTGTATCGCCAGAAACGTTGCAAGAGTTCATCACCCGCATCAATGCCGCCAGCGCCGCCTGGGACTCTGACGCGATGCCGCCGGGCGTACATGATGGCATCACGCTCACCGTTGAGATCGCTGACGCGGAATCGTACCGCCGCGTGCGCATGGTCGATCCCGCCGACGGCAGCCCGCACGACAAACTGTTGTCCGCGTGGATGACAACTTTCCCCGAAGTCGCCATCGCGCTGACGTAGACCTCTCACCCCCTTGAGCAACCTTTAGTTGCCCCCCTCTCCACGCGCGGAGAGGGGGAATACCCCAAATCCAGGGGTTGCAAATCGCCCCACCCCCGCTATAGTCTGTGCCAAACCTATAATCGCGCATTTCATGTTGTGAAAATCAATTCAGCCAGCGTGCGTATAACAATGTAATCACAAAATCATGGCTTTTGCTTTTCTTTTGGTTTTACCCTGATTTTCTCTGTGTTCTCCGTGCCTTTGTGGTGAATCAATTTTTTGGAGGAGCATTTCTCATGCTGGAATCCCTGTTAAGCTGGCTGATCAGGTTGCTCGTCAGTCTGATCCTCAATGTCGCGGCTCCGGTGATGACACTCGACAGCGTGGAACAAGTGGACGCGTATCCCCTGTACGTGATGCACTACTACGGCGCTGTGGATCGGAATATCGCCATCGCAGAACGCTTGAGCGCGCAGACCACCTTGCCCGCCCCCGCCACAAACACACATGACGCGCCCGCCTGGGGATGTTCGTTGTTCGCCGCCTTTGCCGATCCCGCCAACGCGCTCTATGGGCGCAACTTCGACTGGCAATACAGCCCCGCCCTGCTGCTGGTCAATCACCCGCCGGATGGTTACGAATCGGTGGCGATGGTCGATCTTGCGTATCTCGGTTTCGCGTCTGAGTCACGCGCCCGATCCATCATGGATTTACCCCTGAGCGAACGCCGCGATCTGCTCTACACGCCCTATCTGCCTTTCGATGGCATGAACAAAATGGGCCTGGCTATCGGCATGGCGGCGGTATCCCCCTCAGCCACGCCCACCGATCCCAACCGCCCCACCATTGGCTCACTCGGCATCATGCGCGAAGTCCTCGATCACGCCGCCACCCTTGACGAGGCGATCACCATTTTTGAGCAGTTCAACATCGATATGGGCGACGGGCCGCCGATCCACTATTTAATCGCGGATATGCACGGCGACTCGGCGCTGATCGAATTTTACCAGGGCGACATGGTCGTGCAGCGCAGCACCGATCAGGCTTGGGACATGGCGACTAATTTCATTCGCGCGAGCGTCACCTCCGGCCAACCGGAATCACACTGCTGGCGCTATGCAGAGATCAGCGCGCAGTTGACCGCAAGCGCAGGTATAATCACACCCGACGCGGCGCTGACGCTGTTGAGCGAAGTCGCGCAATCCAATACGCAATGGTCGGTGGTCTACAGCATGGGGACCGGCGAAGTATACGTCGCCATGAACCGGCAGTATAATCAGGTCTACTCGTTCCGCCCTTGAACAAAGCGCCGATCAGTGCTATGGTGCGGGTGAGTTTTCTTCGCAGCAGATAACCTATTGTAGCTAACATCGAACCAAGAGAGAGGATCAGTGAACGGACTATTCATTGTATTAGGACTTGTCGCGGTGGGGATGGGCACATTTACGCTAAAATCACAGCAGGTGGTCATCGGCGATCAGGATGCGCTGGATGAGCGGGTCGCGCATTTGCACGGCCTGTTACGCATCATCGCGGGGCTGGTCACGCTGGCGGGTGTGCTGCTCGATTCGCTGGCACTCATCTCACTGGGCACGTTGGGGATCATGTTTGGCGGCGGCGTAACGTTGATCGTCCAGGCGCTTGTCAATCAATTTTTTCCGCGCGAATCGTCTGAGTAACGCGCTTATTTTCCCACAACCTGACTCCCCCTCTCCATCTTGGATGGGGAGGGGAGCAACCAGAGGGTAGGGGGTGGGGCCAATGAGGAGAAAAAAATGCCAATTTACATTTTATTAAGCACGTTTACCCATGAAGGCGTGGAAGCAGTCATCGACAACCCCTCCTGCCTGCGCGAGATCAGCATGGACATTGAGAATCTCGGCGTGACCGTTTTGCAGCAGTACGCCACGCTCGGCCAATACGATTTTGTGCATGTGATCGACGCGCCGGATAACGAAACGATTGCGCGCGTGAGCATGGAAATTGTCGCGCGCGGCATCCTGAAACCGCTCACGCTGCCCACTGTGTCGATCAACGACTTCATCAGCCGCTTGAGTCTGGATCGCAGGCCGTAGAAAGCAATCAGCTTTCAGCGATTAGCGGTTAGCTAAAACCAGTCGCCGAGGGAATCGGCTCATCTGGCTTTTGTCTCCCCCACAAACTAAGACCACACATTTAACCTGACTCCCCCTCTCCGCCGCATGGAGAGGGGGCCGGGGGGTGAGGTTCGATTTTCCCCCACGCGCCCGAATCCGGTACAATAGCCTCATCACCACCACGCACCATCAGGAAGGGCCATTATGCGCGTTGAAAAAACCGTCTTCATCAGTTACCGCCGCACGAATATGTATCATGCGCAGGCGGTGTATCTGGCGCTCAAAAACGCGGGATTCGATGCCTTCATCGACTATCAAAGCATCGACTCCGGCGCGTTTGATCAGGTCATTCTGAATCAGATCGCGGCGCGGGCGCATTTCGTCGTGATCCTGACGCCAAGCGCCCTTGAACGCTGCGACGA
>JAFGJA010000169.1 GCA_016929355.1 Anaerolineae bacterium
TAACCAGTTCGTATTCCATCGTAACCTTTTCCTTTAAAGTACAGACAGGATCATTGCTGCTGCCGACTACCCGGAAACCTCGCTGTAGAGATCGGGGCGCAAGAAACAGCGCACGCCGTTGGCGATTCCTTGCGCGATCAAATCTTGCTGGTTGAGCAGCATAGGCCGATCATTGCGCATAAAGCCGATCTCAATAATAGCCGTTGGCGTATCGACGGCAACTTCACCAAATGTATGGTACTCGGTCATGTCATACGTCAAGCCTTGATGACGCGGCAGACCGGTGGTTGCACCATATTGTGTCACCAGACAATTCAATAACCGCTCATCTTGCCCGGCGGTTGTTTGCCGTGATTGCGCTGTTGCGACATTATACCCCGTTCCGGCGGCCCCGTAATCCTGGCAGTCATTTGTATGAATCGATACCAGCAGATCGGCTTGATACCCGGCCAGACGTTCATCGAATTCTTCGAGCAAATCTACCGTGTATCCATCGCGGCGCAACGCGGCGACCACTTCCCGCGCAACGGCTTCATTGATGCGCCGTTCGGTCAACCCATCATCACACACCGCGCCGGGGTCTTCCGGCAAGCCCTCTTGCAACGGGGGGCCGGTGTGTCCCGCCACAATCCCGATCTTAATCTCGCGGGTTTCGGTGGGCAGGGGCGAAGGTTGGATATTGACCACACGCTGCGTCGCCTGGACCTGATTCAGTCCGGCACGAAATTCGTCGGTGAAAAAACTGGGTTGAGTCCAGAGCGAAAAAATGGTCGAAACCAGCACGGCGGCGACCAGCACAATAAAAAAGGTGCGTAATGTGATCCAGAATGCGCTGGGCGGTTTGCGCGTTTTGGCGCGGCGGGGACGCGGGCGTGCCTGGGATCGGGTAGATGGGTGCGCGGTGGTACGGGCCGGTGATGCGGATGGTGATAGCGACCTTCCCGGCGCGGCAGGGGGAACCCGGTTTACGCGCGGTTCAGGGAGTTGTGTACGTGCTGCGGGTGCTGATTCGCCATAGGGATCGACGGTAAGCGCTGTGAAGTCATCATCGTCATCGACCTCAGCGCGCACCACCGGAATCTCAGGAAATTTGGGTTTGGTCGCTTGACCCCGCCGCGCGCGCTGCAATTGACTGGTATCAAAGGTGCGTACTTCAAAGGAGTCGCTGCTGTCGTCCGGTGCGTTGTCCGGCTCATCGGCTAGTGTGTCAGGCGGCAGATCGTCAGGTGGCAGATCGTCAAATCGATCCGGTTCAGCCTGATCCCACTCATCATCCCAATGTGTATCAGCCATAGCGTGAAACGGGCCTCACATCACCAACCACGTCAGATAATAATAACCAATCGCGGCGGCGATGAAGACCGAATCGGTTCGATCCAGAATACCGCCGTGACCGGGAATCAGGTGGCTGGAATCCTTCGCGCCAACCTGCCGCTTGACCGCGGAAATCGCCAGATCGCCCACCGTGCCCAGCGCCCCGATCAGCAGGCCGATGAGCGCGCCATGTCCAAAATTAAGGATGTCGCTGTCTGGCAAACCACCCGCTAATGCGCCAAAAAGCGCCCCGCCGATGATGCTGCCAACATAGCCTTCCCAACTTTTCTTCGGGCTGACGCGCGGGGACATTTTATGTTTGCCCCACTGCCGCCCGACAAAATACGCGGCGCTGTCGGAGATAGCGACGCACCCGTACAGGAATATAGTCAGGTATGCGCCCTCCGTCAACATGCGGACCGCGATCAAATAGCTGCCCAACCAGCCGATATACAGGCCGCCAAACACAGCCAGCGCCGCATCAAACACCGGCTGGCGTTTTTGTTCCTTTTTATCGCGTTCCATATCCCAGATCACATACGCCACTGCCACGATCAACAACAGGGCTAATCCCGGTTCGCGCCAATCGGCGTGTTCGAACCACGTTGCGCCCACTGGCAGCGCGATCAGGGCCATGATCAACCACTCCGGCGGGTGATAATTACCCTGGCGCACCAGACGCATATACTCATCCCCGCCGATGAGCAGCGCCACAAACACGAATCCCGCAAACAGCCAGCCGCCGATCAACACCATGACCAGCAGAATAGGCAGGGCAACAACGGCAACTAAGGCGCGCGTTTTGAGCATCGTTTATCCTCTAGGATTGCAGCACCAACCCAAAACGGCGCTCGCGCTGGCCGAACTGCGCAATCGCTTTGAGCAGTTCTTCGCGGTCAAAATCGGGCCAATAGGTTGGGGTTGAATAATATTCGGCATAGGATGCCTGCCAGAGCAAAAAATTGCTCAGGCGCATCTCGCCGCCGGTGCGAACCACTAAATCGGGATCGGGCTGACCCGCCGTATAGAGATAATAGTCAATCAACCGTTCATCAATCTGATCCGAGGGGATGCCATCGTCCACGATGCGCCGGAACGCCTGGAGCAAGTCCTGCCGCCCGCCATAATTAAACGCAACATTCAGGATCAACTGGTCGTTATTGCGCGTCAGATCAACGGCTTTGCTTACTTTGCCCTGGAGCATCTCTGACAGGCCATCCAATTCCCCGATATGGCGCAGTTGCACGCCATTCGCGTGGAGTTGTTTGAGTTCACGATCAATGACCGTTTCGAGAATGTTCATCAACCCGCGCACTTCGGCTTCCGGGCGGCCCCAATTTTCGGTAGAAAAAGCGTAGATGGTCAGGATTTTGATGCCAAATTCGGTGCAGGCGCGCAAGATACGGCGCAGGTTTTCGACTCCTGCCCGGTGTCCGGCCAGGCGCGGCAAGCCCCGCGATCTGGCCCACCGGCCATTGCCATCCATAATCACGGCCAAATGGTAGGGAACTTTTTCGGGTAAGGTCATGACTGTGTTCATCGGTTATTTAACTCCCCGACTAGACGCAAATGGACCGTGTGTGATGTCCAGAACTGTACCTTCCAGCAAGGAACACAACACACGCTCCTCATGCTAGCGAACTTATAGTGAGATCGTTATCGCAAAGTCGATTAGACTTCCATGATCTCAATTTCTTTGCGTTTGCCCGCCTCTTCGATCTCGGTAATGTATTTGTCGGTCAGCTTTTGGACTTCATCCTGACCGCGCTTGCCATCGTCTTCCGAGATCAATTTTTCCTTTTCAAACTCACGCAGATCGTCGATGGCGCTGCGGCGCACATTGCGCACCGCTACGCGCGCTTCCTCGACTCGCTTCCCGACCAGTTTTTGGAGTTCCTGGCGGCGTTCCTGTGTGAGCGACGGAATATTGAGGCGGATGATTTGACCGTCGTTATTCGGCGTCAGGCCCAAGTCAGAGGCCAGAATCGCCTTTTCGATGGTCTTGAGCGATCCCTTATCAAAAGGCCGGATGGCGATTAACTGCGGTTCCGGCACGGAGATCGTTGCCAACTGGAAGAGGGGCGTATCCGTGCCGTAGTATTCCACATTCAGTTTTTCCACGAGACCCGTTGAGGCTCGTCCAGTGCGCATTCCGCGCAAGTCATTTTCAAGGACCGAAACGGCACTTTTCATGCGTTCCGCTGCGTCTTTTAAAACATCATTTATCATGATCGAGGCACTCCAACAGCAAAATTTTAATTGTCCAATGTCGCCAAAATTGTCGCTTATTCGCGGGCTGTTGTCAAACTGGTTTGCCTATGGTTAACTTAACGGGCGAATTCCACGACCACGATAAATGTTTGCTCACCAACGGCAAACGCGCTCGATGCACTATACACGTCATTCCCGGTCAAACCCTTAGTTGACACGCCAAAAGGGGCGCATAGTTTAAGTATACGCCCCTCTGATGTTTATTCAATTGAACGGCTGATACAGCTTAGTATGTGCAATAGCAGGTTGGGCAGCCGTTTTCGTTATTTTCGCAGGTGCAGTTCCCGCAGTTGGGATAGCAGGATACCGTTTCGTAACATTCCTCGCAGGTATCAACCTGACACGATGTAGACGAGGTGATCGAGTCAACGGTGGTTGTTGTGCCGCAGTCGGCAGCGCAGGAGCTTGCATCTTCGTCGATTTCGCAAACGCCATCGCCGCACAGGTTCGGGCAGTCGGACGTGCCGAGATCAGACCGGACCCATTCATCGTTAGAGGTTTTCCACCAGATGTAAGTGTCTGCGCCCACATCACGCGCCACAATCGCCAACGACTGATCGGCAAATGCTTCGCCGACAATCGCGTAATCTATGCCGGGGCCACCGCGCAAATTGATTTCTCGATCCGGGGTGAAAGTGCAGCTAATATCGGCATACGTGGTGACGACACCGCCCCCGCCTGACGCCGTAGCTGTACTCACGGATGTGCTGTCGCTGTAATCGCAATAGCAGGTTGTGCAGCCATACTCGTTGGCATCACAGGTACAGACATTACAATCTGGGTAGCAATCAATGGATTCGTAGCAGCTCTGGCAGTCTGGCACGAGGCACGAATCGTCGCCACTGGTTGAGACATTTGCGCCTGAGCAGTCCTCAGGACAGGTTGACGAGTCCTCGCCATATTCACAAACCGTATCGCCACACAGGGCGCCGCAGTCGGAATCGCCCAGGTCTGACCGGACCCACACGTCATTTGGGCCTTCCCACCACACATACAGATCGATGCCTACGTCGCGGCCCACCACCGATAGGGTATCACCTTCATAGAGACGGCCTACTTCCGCATATTCCCGGCCCGGCCCACTGCGCAAAATGACTGTATCTTCCGTCACCGTAAAGGTGCAATCTTGCGCTAAGACCTGCGGGGTGGATACGATTGAGGCTGGGGCTATGCTCAACACACCCATCACCAATAAACTCACTAACGTGATTGTTCGCAAAATACGCATGTTCAACGTCCTTCCATTCCATTCAGA
>JAFGJA010000170.1 GCA_016929355.1 Anaerolineae bacterium
CGTCCAGTTGGGTGATCACGGCGGTCATCAAGCGCCCAATGCGCCGGATGTCGCGCAAATCCACGATTTCAACCGGCGAATGCATATTGCGCATGGGCACACTGAGCAGGGTGCTGGGCACGCCCGCCCGTGTGAGTTGGATCGTCCAGGCATCCGTGCCACTGTGCCCCGGCAGCACTTCCACCGTCAGATCGATTTCTTCCTCACGCGCGACTTTTTGCATCTTTTTGAACAAACCGGGGTGAAAATTGGGGCCGCGTCCGATGGTTGGCCCATCACCCAGCTTGAATCCCTCATCGTCGTCCACGCCGCGTTGTAAGGCGAATGTGCCATCGATCACAATGGCGAGATCGGGCTGAATCTGGTAGGCGGCGGTTTGTGCGCCACTGCCGGCGGTTTCCTCTTGCGCGGAAGCAACGGCGTACACGTCCCACTCGTGAGTGCGGCGGGCGAGTGCATCCAGGCAGCAGGTCACGGCGGCGACAGAGGCGCGGTTATCCATCGATTTGCTGCCCACGCGCGATCCTTTGAGTTCGAAAAAGGGTGCATCAAAGGTGATCACATCACCGATCCGTACCAGGGCTGCGACTTCATCGGCGGGAAGACCCACGTCGATCCACAGTTCATCACTGGTCGGGTATTCGCGGCGGTTCAGGGCCATGTGGGGCGGGGCAGCGCCGACCACGCCCGGCAAGGTGCGCCGTCCATGTACCAGCACGGACTGCGCCAGCAAGACGCGATAATCCACCCCGCCTAATGCGCTGGTACGGATAAAGCCATCGCGTATTTCGGACACAATCATGCCGATTTCGTCCATGTGCGCGCACAACATTACGCGGCGGCGCGGGGTATCTTGCGGCTGCTGTGTGCCGTATTTCACGGCGATCAAACTGCCCAGACCGTCGATCTGAAATTCGTCCACCAGATCGGCCCAGGCATTGCGGATCACAGCCCGGATCGGCCCTTCGTGGCCCGAAGGGGCGGCTACCGTGCAGAGGTCTTTAAGATGTGCTTTCAGGTCCAATAGATTATTTTCCTTGCGCGTAATATTTATTGATCATTCGCATTCCCACTATCAGTTATTTCCTGTGTCGGCGGCGGCTCAATGGTGGGCTGCGGGACGGCGGTGGGTACGTCGGTTGGTGTGGTGGTCGGCGTAGAGGTGAGTGTGGGCGTATCCGTGGGGATAGGCGTATTGGTCGGCGGCGGTGTTTCTGTCGGCGTAGAGGTCGGCAACGGTGTTTCTGTCGGTGTATTAGTCGGCAGCGGCGTATTCGATGGGGCCAGGGTCAGAGTCGGTGTCAACGTAGGCGCTTTGGTCACGGTTGGTAAATTGGTCGGCACTGACGTGGGAATTGCGGTAGGAAAGGCGGTTGGTTGCGCCGTTGGCAGCACAAACGGCGTGGCTGATGGGGGCACATAAAATTGCCCCGGTGTTGAGGTCAAGCCATTTTGCAACGGCGTTGACGTATAAACCGGGGTGAACGTATATGTCATCGTTTGCGTTGGGATCGCGGTTGCGCCACCTAAGGTGGCATTGGTGGCAATGGGTTCAGAGCGGGGGTTATCACCAGGGGCAGAGGCCAATAAGATCGCGCCCAGACAATAACACGGCAGGGTGATCCCAATAATTCCCAGCAGAATCAGCCGCGTCATTTGACGCCGGTCCATATCGTAAAAATCAAACATCGCCATACCTCACCCGATCTGGGGTAATGTGTCTGTCCGCTAACGAATATCCAGCCATACCTCGACTTGCAGCGCGTCCGCCATGACCTGCGCCGCATGGTGCGCCGGGGTGTCATATAACGCCAGGGTGAGGCGTCGGCGGCCTTTGCTTTTATACGATTGTCGCAGTTGTCCCCAGGCGTGACACTGGCCTGCTACCTGTCCTAAAGTCACCACCGGTAAAAATGCTGCACCATCATAGATGTGCAGCCACACATCCTGTGACGTATTCATGGGTTTCGCCTGTTTATCGCGGCCCTCTGGCCGGATTGGAGTTTGTGAGATCAGCACATACGCGATCTGATCGAAGCTGACGCGCCAGGTCGGTTGTCCGAAGAAACGGCCCTGACAGCGTGCCTCTTGCCGGGGCATATCGATCACCACATCGGCCATCACCACGACGGACCAGAGCGCGCGCATCGCTAACCCGACCAGGAGAATCGCCACCACCATCCCTAACCAGGGCAGCCAACCGGGTTCAACCGCCGCTAATCCGCGCGTTTGCGTGCCAATGCCGAGCAGCAAAAAGAGCAGCGCCAGCACCCCATAACCCGCCGCCCGCAGCACAGCGCTGACTAGCCATCGTCCGCGCCGCCCCCAAACATAGCCGCGCTTGATTTCCCGCATGGTCCATTCTTCAAAGTTAAACGGCGGTTTGCGGTGTTTGATCGCCGGGAGCGGTTCGACCACTGGCTGTGCGCGAGGGGGCGTTAGAGGTGATGTGACGGGCGGCGTGACGGGGCGGGGCGCTGCTTGCTCATAAGTCCCCACGCCGTTAGACGCAGCTATCGCCGCCGCACTGATTGCGCGCATTTCCTGCGTGGATGTGATCGGTTGCGTTTCGCCGCTCATGGGTGGCAGGGGTTCGGGAGCCGGGACCAATTGGAACGGGCGGTTGATCACCCGCGCCAGCGCCAATCCCGCCCGCCGCGCTTGATCATACGACTCGTTGGAGGGGCCGCTTGGCCAACTGGCTAACCCGCACCAATGCTGTTGGAAATTGTTTTGCGGCTTGGGGGCTAATAAGATACCCAGATGCCAATTACGGCTTTCCGGGGCCCAGCCAACAACCACCCGCGCAATATCCGCCGGTTCAAGTTGCCCATTGCCGGGCAGGTTGCGCGCTTTGGCGAAGGCGGGCAGGCACGTAATCTGATGAACCTGCGCTTCAAGTAAAGCGATCAGAGTGCCGGGTTGTTCGCTGCCGGGGAGGTCCGGCGCTTGCACGCCGTTATACAGTCGCCAGGATGATCCATCATGGATGATAGTGAGATCGTGGGCGGCGTGAAAGGTATCGGTTGAAGAGAGATGATTTTGCATTGGGACCAAACTTGTTCATTCGCTGACGAGATATTATAGATAATACCGTATTTCGATAGTATCGTTTAGAGTGTAACGCGCGGTCAGCAATGACGCGAATAAAGCGCGTGGAACACAAAAAAAGGCCCAATGCGTTGGTATAACTGTAGCTTTGAAAATTATTTGGCGTAAAAATTTGAACGCTATTTGGCGCATAGTTGGGGAATAGCAATCTCGCCGACAGACCTTTC
>JAFGJA010000171.1 GCA_016929355.1 Anaerolineae bacterium
CCAGTAAACGGCTGCGCGGGCGGCGCAAACACAAACATTACACCCTGTTCGATCCGCGTCGCGCCCAACAAACGCTCACGATCCGGCGCAAGCGAGACCGCACGCAGGTCTATTACCGGATGACGCGCTTGCAGGTCTATCACTGGTTCCCGGCGCATTACCATGTGCTGGACCGCGAAGCCGCCGCGCTGTACCGCTATCTGGCAACCGGCTACTTCGATCCCGATCTGTTCGAGCCGGTGAATCGTCAGGCGCAGCGCGCCCGCGCGACCTCGTGGGGATCGATCCTGCTGTTCTGGTTATTGGTGGTGCTGATCATCTACTTGATCGCGGCGCTGTGAGTGTATTTGCGCGCGGCTATTCCGCCCAATCCGCCGTATAATCACCTTGCTCAACGCGATCCAATCGGGCCAGATACAGGGCCGGATTAAGCAGGTGACTCGCCACCTCGCGCGCGGCGGCTGTATCGTCCGGGGTAAGTTTCCCCATGCGGCCTAATAACCGGCACAATTCCAGGCGCGCCTCGGTTTCGGCATAAAACTGGCTGCGCCCCAGCAACCACGAAAGTTCGCGCTGGCGATACTCGACGGCTTGATCCGGCTTATCGTGCAGTTCAAGATAGCGACTCACCCCTTCGATGAATAAATTACTGGTGTTGTCGCGGGTCGTGCCGCCTTCCGTGATCGCGCGCTGGAACAACAGGTCCGGTTCGAGATGCGTATAACCCAGTTTATACGCCAGCAGCGCTTGCCACGCGATGGCCTGTGGCAGCGAAGTCCGGTTATGCAGCGTGCGCCGCGCATTTTTCTCCGATTCCAGCGCATGAGCGAGCGCGCTTTCCAGGTTGCCATGCACGTATTCCATAAAACACATGTCCGCATGAGCGTTTGCCAACCGGAAAGCGGAACGGGAAATCGCCAGATATTCGAGCGCGCGTTCTTTGGCTTTGTCAAAATCACCGAGCGCGAAATCCAGATTCACCAACCGCGCGATCAGCAGACATTGTGTGTCATAATCCAACGGCACACGCTGCTGCATATAGGCAATCATCTCGCGCACTTCCTGCTCATATCCCACCGGATCAATGAACACATGCGTATCCACGTAAATCCGGTAACAGCGCCCTATCGCCGGGCAGGATTCGTACATCGGCTTGCGGATTTCCACCAGCAGTTTGGTGGTTTCATCGCGCGCCATCGCCATATCGCCGTAGTAAAAGACGTAAACTTCGCATTCCCAATGCCAGAGCCACACTTCCCAACATTTTTCATTCAACATGCGGGCTAACTCGCGCCCTTCCTGAAACACGGGCAGCGCTTCATCAGCCGAACGGCGGCGAAGCCTGATCGCTTCATCGTGCAAATCGACGAGGCGCTGGCGTTGGCGATCGTTGTCGCGTTGGGCCGCATACCGGAAATTCCTGATCCAGCCCCAGACATCTGCTTCTACTTGAGTCATGATGCCTCATCCGTTTGCATAAGCCGGGTAATAGCGGCGCTTGAATCACGAAACGCTGCGATAACTTGTTCCGCATCCAGCATCCGCCCGGAAAACAGCCGCGCAATGTGGTAGATCAAACTGAGCGCTGCTTGCTGGGCGACCTGATCGCGGCTTGTGGCAAGCTGCTGCACCAGATCACAGGACGCATTCACATACAGTGTTCCATTCAGATCGCCGCGCTGTGACGCCAGGTTGTTCACGTAATCGCTCACCAACCCGGCAAACGGCGACGGAATCTCATCCCGATCCAGCGCCGAACGCGATTCGCGGATGAACTCCGCATCTTTGGGATAGGTCATGATCGCGGGCATATCGGACGGTTTGAAATGCACGATCCGCACCCGAATATCGCGCGCCGCGTAATACTCCAGAATGGCGGCAAAGGGATCAGCATCCACCGGATTCAGAAATTGTTCCAGTTCGCCGTCGAGTTGGACAATCGCGCGAATACCGCGCAAATCCGCGTATTTCTTGATGAAGGGCTGCACCGCGAAAAACTTCGCATCGATCACGGGCACGCCGTAACTTTCGCCTAAAACCTGTTCTTGCAGCGATCCATCTTCGCGCGTGACAAAGTAGACCGTGCCATCGGTGAGCGCCAGGTAATCCGGCAAATTCAGCGGCCCGCGCGAGGTGTGCAGCGTGATAATGTCCGCGATCTTGTCGAAAAATTCGTTATCGCGCACCGCCCACCCCATGATCACATCCGTATGCCCGCGCACGATCTGCCGCCAGACGGGGGGCTGCTGCTCCGCGATCTGCTTCAGCCCGGCCAACAGTTGTATTTCAAGCGCCTGCTGAATCTGGAAGAAGGTATCGTCGCGCTGAATGTCTTCGCGGGAAGCGGTGGGTTGCAGGAATGGCCCATCGATCACGCCCCGCACAAAACGCGCCCAGGACGGCAACAGATCACGGTGATGCTCGCAGATGAACATCTTGCGAATGAACACCGTCAGATCGCCATATTCACGCACGGACGTAATCGATGAGGGCGGAATGAACAAAAAGCCGCTCATCGGAATCGTGATCGAATCATGGCCTAAATCAATCGTCTGATCGGTGAGCGGGATCACAGCCAGGGGATTCGGCACTTTGAACACCCGGCCAATGTAATCCTTCGTCGCCGTATCAGGCTCGGACGCTTCCCAGGGCGCAGACATGGTATTGATGGGGAAGCGATCATAGCCAACATGGATCGGGATCGGGAGAAAATCGGCATATTGACGGACGATCTCGCGCAGCACGCCCTCATTGAACACAAACGAGGCTTCCGCCTTGATCGTCAGGTCAACCCGCGTGCCAATCTCCGCCGCCTCGTCCTCCCCATCAACCGGCGTGACCTCGTAATGCATATCCCCGGTGGAATACCACCGCAGCGTGGGACTCCCCTCTTGCATGGATCGCGTGGTAAGCGTCACCTCTGACGCGATCAGGAACGAGCTTAAGAAGCCTAACCCGAACTGCCCGATCAGTTGTTGAGCTTGTTCCGGCGAAAGCACCTGCAAATCTTCCCCCAACTGGCGCGTATAACTGCGCCCGATAGTGGACAGGTAATCGGCCACTTCCTGCGCCGTCAAGCCGGAACCGTTATCCTGAAACGACAGGGTGCGGGTTTCGGGATAGGCGGTGATGGTGATACGCGGGCGGTAATAGTCACTCTTGGCTTCGACTTCACGCCGCACACAGCTATCGTGCGCGTTCTGAATCAGTTCACGGATGGCAACTCGTTTGGTTGAATAGAGGCTTTCGGCCAGCACTTTCAACAAACCCGGCAGATAAATTTGGAACTGCATTTTAGGTTCAGTCATGGGTGTTTGCTCGCATCATTTTTTTAGGTCCAAATGTATCGTAGCACGGGTTTGGAATCGCTGCATCCGAATCTTGAGGGGGTAAAAGGCCCGCTACAACACCGTCACGCCAATCCACGTCATAATCCCCACCGCCAGCACCATCACCATGCCATAACCGAGTAACCAGCGCATCACTTCGCCCTCGTTCGCCCCAATCGTGCTGCATCCCACCGTCACTTTGGCAGGCGACATGACGCTGATCACGGCGGCGGCGGCGGTCTGCGCGCCCAGAATCGCAAAGGTCGAGAGGCCGAGCAAACTCGCCGTATTCATCTGCAATTCGCCAAACACAGCGTTACTGTTGACATTGCTGCCGGTCACGAATGCGCCCAACGCGCCGATCACCGGGGCAATGAACGCATACAGATCGCCCGGTACAGCTTCGCTGAGGCCATCCGCGAGAATCTGCATCATCCCGGCGCGGGCCATCGTTGCGGCGACGGCGACCATCATAAACACACCGATCCCTGATTTCCACGCGCTTTTGTTCGCGCGCTTGATCATGGCCCATTCTGCGCCCGGTTCATAAAGTCCCGCCCGGCGAAACAGCCAGTACGCGACCAACGAGCTATACAGAATCACCAACCCCGGATGCCCCGGAATCCCGAAGCCCGCATCATCGTCGCGTTCAACGGCCCAATCCCGATCCGTTATTGTCGCGGGAATATCAACCTCCACCGCCCACTGTCCCAAAAATTCCTTGACCGGCGCGATCCCCCGCAGCAGCAGCGCCAGCATCACGAGGATGACATAGCCGCTCCACGCCAGCCGCACCGAGGGTTTGGGTTTGCCCGACTTTTCCTCTGCCTTGACCAACATCCCATCGGTAGAGACAGGATTTGGCTCCCCAACCTGACTTCCCCTCTCTGCTTGCGGAGAGGGGGCCGGGGGGTGAGGTCTGTTTTCCTCTGCGGTTAATTGCTTTTGATCTTTGGCGGGCGCGCTAAATCGTATCCACACCACCGACACGATCAACCCGGCCAAACCACCGCTAATCGCGCCAATCGTCCAGAGGCCATTCACCGCCGCGATATACTGCGCCGCGCTCATCGCCGTGCCAACGACTAACACATACGGCGCAGATCGCCGCACGCCGCGCCAACCAGCCAGCATATGCGCGCCCATAAACCCAACCAGATAACACAATACGCCCAGCATGATCGCCGGGGCCTGGGCGAGGTCTTTGCCGGGCAGCCCGGTCACATTCATGAGCATGGCAAAGGACGCCGCCAGCGAGCCGAATGTCACCGCCCAACTATGCCCCAACGCCGGGATCACGGCAGCGCGCACCGTCGGCACACCCAGACCGATCAATAACGGGGCCGTGATCGCCACCGGCACACCAAAACCGCCAACCCCTTGCAAAAATGACGCCAGCACCCAACCCAGCAGCAGCACTTGAATCAGGGTATCGCTCGTCAGGCTGGCGAGGCTGTCCGCGATGACGACCAGCGCGCCCGCCCGATCCACGATGGCATACAGCAGCAGCGCCGCCCAGATGATGATCATCACATCGACGGTCAGGATCAGCGCCTTCACCTGCGCATAGCCAATCGCCTCCGCACCCGCGCCAAACCGCAGCGCCGCCAAGCCCACCGCTAAACCTAAGCCCACGATCCCGGCCTTACTCGCATTCCAACTCAACCCAACCATCAAGCCCAATACGGCCAGCATTGGCAGCAGCGCCAAGCCCCAATCCAGTGTGTTATAGTCCAAAGTCGTCCCCAATCGGATAAAAACTAGCGTTTTGGGTTTCGATCATGCTTCGGCCAATGAACGCAAGTTGTCAGTCATTAGTTCTAAGTTTTCAGTAAACCCTGTCATCTCCGATAACGCGCGACAAGGTTTTACTAACAACTGAAAACTAAAACCGTATAACTTTTGTCCGGTTCATGGTTCGAATCCGTCGCAAATCCAAAAGCGCATAACGTGAGTGAAACCACCGCGCGATTCAACCACAAAACGCGGCATGAATCAACTGGTGTTTAGAGTTCTGCTAGCGCTACCACAACGATAGAGATGAGGCCATATAGAATCGCTTAACGCCAGCATTAAACCGGATGAGCGTAGGGTTTCCGTAGGGTAATCGTAAGGAAAGGGCCAAGCAGAGGCGCGTATGATAGGCAGAACGAAGGGCGAAATCTCTTCTTCTCCTCCTTTTTTGCGAGAGCCGGGGGTCGGCGTCCCTGGCTCTCGGCTTTTTACTCAACCAGATACACGAAAAAACCGTTCAAGGGATAATAAATCGACTGCACGCCCATCGTCTGCGGATCGAGCGGGCCGGGGTCTTCGATCAGAGGCGTGATCGTTGCGCCCGCAAACCCATCTGCCGGAATCTGAATGTCCCATCCCAACGGCGGCCAGGATGGATCGGGATTGAATGTCCGGCGGTGATCGACCAGCAGATACCGCGCGCCGGACTCGATTCGTTCCGGTAATTCTGGCGGCGCATTGCACGCATACACCAGCGCGATCCCGTGCGCCGCCAACCGATCATCCGCATCCAGCATAGCCAGGATCAGGTAATTTTCGCAGTTGCCCACCACCATATCCACGTCATACGCTTCCGCCCACGCGATCAACATCGACAAATCAAGCGTATGCTGGCGTGTTTCGTAAAAGCGTGTGCCGGAGACAATAAAAATCACGCCTGCCAGC
>JAFGJA010000172.1 GCA_016929355.1 Anaerolineae bacterium
CGAGGGGCTGGTGGTGGTTGGTGGGGATGGTAGTTTGCGCGGCGCGCTGGCGCTGCACCAACTGGGCTTCCCGGTGATGGGCGTGCCCGGCAGCATTGATAACGATATGTGGGGCACGGATATGAGCATCGGTGTGGATACTGCGCTCAATACGATCCTCAAGGCGGTGGACAACCTGCGCGATACCGCCGCCAGCCACGAACGCTGCTTTTTGCTCGAAGTGATGGGCCGCGACTGTGGTTATCTGGCGACGATGGGCGGCATTCTCGGCGGCGCGGAATTCATCATGATCCCCGAATACCCGACGACGCTCGAACAGGTCGGCGCGGCGCTCGAAAATGCGTATATGAAAGGCAAAAGTCACGCGATGGGCATCATTGCCGAGGGCGCGACTCCTAAAATTCATGAAGTGGCGGCCTATCTCGAACAGCATGACATCGGCTTCGAGGTGCGGATCACCGTTCTGGGGCATGTGGTGCGCGGCGGGCGTCCGAGCGCATTTGACCGTCTGCTGGCGACGCGGCTCAGCGTGCGCGCGA
Source organism: Anaerolineae bacterium (assembly GCA_016929355.1). Lineage (GTDB taxonomy): Bacteria > Chloroflexota > Anaerolineae > Aggregatilineales > Aggregatilineaceae > JAFGJA01. The sequence goes on from JAFGJA010000172.1 coordinate 540, forward strand.
CAGAAATGCTGCTGGCGGGGGAATCGGGCATGATGGTTGGGTTGCAAGGGAGTGAAATCGGCACGGTCAGTTTAGAGGATGCCACCGGCAAACAGCGCACCGTTGCCAAAGAATATGTTGATATGGCGGAGATTCTGGTCAAGTGACCCTTAAAAAACTCGCCTGGACTACCGATCTCCACTTGAATTTTCTCGATGAAAACGGGATTCGTGCCTTCTTGCAAACGGTGATCGACGCGAATCCCGATGCGGTGCTGATCGGCGGGGATATTACCGACGCGCCGCGCATGATCGCCACACTGCGCCTGATCGAGCAAACGTTGCAGCGCCCGATCTACTTCGTGCTGGGCAATCACGATTATTATCACGGTTCGATCCGCGACGTGCGCCAGATCGTGCGCGACATGGCGGACGCCTCCGAACATCTCACGTACCTCTCAACCGGCGGCGTGATCTCATTTGGCGATGATCCCGCAACCGCTACCGCGCTGGTCGGTCATGGCGGGTGGGGCGATGGCCGCCTGGGGGATTACGCGCATTCATGGGTTACGCTCAACGATCATGTGCTGATCGAGGAATTGGCCTGGAAGCCCAAAGCGGATCTCCTGCGCCGCCTCAATCATCTGGGTGATGAAGCCGCCGCGCATATTCGTACTGTTTTACCGCAAGCCTTCGCCCACCACCGCCGCGTGATCGTGCTGACGCATGTGCCCCCCTTCAAAGAGGCGTGCTGGCATGAAGGCCAAATCTCCGATGACAACTTCCTGCCCCATTTCACCTGCAAAGCGGTGGGGGATGCGCTGTTAAACGTGATGGATCAAGTGATGGCCGAGCAATCCGCCGCATCTGCTAAAAAAGAACTGCTCGTGCTGTGCGGCCATACGCACGGCGCAGGCGAGGCGTACATCCGCGACACGGTGCGCGTATTGACCGGCGGCGCGGACTATGGCGCACCCGCTATTCAACACATATTCGAAGTGTGCTAAGTGTTTTCTCTATCATGTAATTTTGGCGGCATTTGATTTATAATTTTTGGTAGAAACATCTTTTCTCTTCTTTAGCCAGCTAACAATCACAAAACAAGATACCAACACAGCGGAAAAAACTTGATCCGCGCTGGATGATCATCGGAAATGAGAAAATACACAACCGATCCACAATCTTACGATTTAGCGCGTGAGGGGCTTAATCCCCAAGCCGTGGTCAATCTGATTGCCTTATTGTTGTTCGCGGTCCTGATCCGTGTGCCGTTTTTTGATGTGCCCATGATTACGGATGAAGGCGGCTATGCGTATGTGGCCCAGTTCTGGACCGACCATTACCAACTGTACCGCGATATTCCCTTTGACCGCCCACAGGGAATTTTTTTATTGTATAAAGCGATCTTTTCCTCGTTTGGGTCCGAAGTGACCGAACTGCGGCTGGCGGCGGCGATTTATAACGCCGGGACATTGTTGGTACTCTTTCTGTTGGCAAACCAGCTTTTTACCCGGCGGATCGCCTGGTGGACGGTCTTGCTGTTCAGCGTAGCCAGCGCCAGCCCCAGTATCGAAGGCTTTACCGCCAATGCTGAATTATTTGCCAGCCTGCCGCTCGCGCTCGCGGCGCTGTTTACGTGGCGGCAACAGTGGGGCTGGGCCGGTTTTTTTTCCGGGGTGGCGTTTCTGATCAAACCGATTGGCCTATCGGGAGTCGGGTTGGCGCTGGCGTGGCTGGTTGTCGTCTTGATGGCGGACGGGAATTGGCGCGGCATCTGGCGGGGTTCGCTGCGGGCAGGGGGGGCCTTTGCCTTGAGTTTGTTGGCGATGATGGCGCACGGGTATTTCATCGGGTGGAATTATTTCTGGACATCTATTGTCGAGCGTAAATTTGCTACCGATACCGTTGTCTCGCGCGGGATTGTAGACCAACTGCTGCAACTGGTTGAGTCGCTGGTCATCACGGCTCCCGCCTGGGCGATGTTGGTGGCGTGTGCGTCTATCGCCTATACAACGTGGTCGGTCCCCGTCCGGCGCTTTTTCTGGTTGTGGATCGCCAGTTCCGTGTTGGGGATGGCGATTGGCGGTCACTGGTCACGGCACTATTATGTGCAGTTGATTCCCGCGCTGGCGCTCATGGGCGGCACCGGGATCGACCTGCTGCTGCGCGGATCGACGCACCGGAGAACTTCCCGCCTGCTGATTTCTGCCGGGGTGATCTTTGCCTTTTTCGATCTACCGCTCTGGTTTACTTCGCCGGATATTGTGTCCGAAGTGGTATATGACCGGCCCGGTTACGTGTTGAACGATGAGATCGCCGAATTCATCAACAGTCACACCGGCGAAAGTGATACGATTTATGTCGCATTTTCCCAGGCAGAAATTTATTATCTTGCCAAGCGGCGGAATGCCGTGACGCAGCTCTACGGGTACGAGTTGACGGCTTCACAGGATGCGTATGAGGACATCGTCAGCAGCATCCGGCGGCGCGACCCGGCGCTCATTGTGTGGGTGCAGCTCCCTCCCCCTGAATTGGCGACCGAGGACGAATTCGAGGCGCTGCTGCTCACCGGCTATGTCGAAGTCCAGCAGTTTGTTGAAGAGGATCCCCTGATCGGCGCGCAAGACGTGATACGGGTCTATGCCCGCCAAGCGTTAGAATCCGGTAAGGGTTTGCCCCTAATGCCTGCGCAAACCGGCGCGCAGTGGGTACATTACTGTGATGTGTGATACAATGCGTGCATGATCACTCATGCGTAAACAGGTGCGGTGGAGCGGATTTGATGCAGTCCTCATCTTCCTTTTCAGTATCCCGAATCCAATCTCAGACGGTACTGGCGGTGTTGACGCTGGTTGTGCTGGTGCTCGGCGGCATTATGCTGGTTGGGTATGCCATCACCGGCTATCACTGGTACAGACAGCCCTTTATGGGCTTTTTGCCGTTACGCAATCTGGAGATCAGCCATTATGAAGCGTTATCCGGCAGCGAGTGGTCCGTTTTGCATGTGGGGATGGTTCCCGGCGATCAAATTATTCGAGCGGACGAAACATGGTTTATTGACCTGCCGGTGGGCGAACGGGTGGATGCGCTGCGGGATGAGCTAAACCGGCATGAAGTGGGGGATCGTATCCTGATTAGTTTTTACCGCGATCCCACCGAACATGCGCCCGAACCCCTCGGCACGCGCTGTATCGATGTGGCGGATGCGATCAATTTGCGCCAATGCGGGATGCAGGTGCGTCTAACCGATATGCCCGTTGTGGATATGTTCGTTTACGCGGGGATCGGGTTATTGGCCGGGGTCGCGTTATGGCTGGTAGGGTTAGGCTTGTTTGTGCGCCAACCGGGGAATCCGCAAGGGAGCGTGTTTGTGCTGCTCTTGACGCTGCTGGCGGTGTTTCTGGCGGGTTATTTTGACACCATCAGCATGCATAAATTCGTCTGGGTCTGGCTGCCCGCCAGCACACTCGGCGGCGGCGTGATGGGCATGTTTGGGTTGGAATTTCCCTATCGTTTTGACCGGGTCCAGCGCAGTCCCTTGTTAGCCTGGGGGCCGGTGCTGGTCGGTTTGGGGTTGGGCGGGGTCGCTATTGCGATGTACAACTCGACCAATCCGACGGTGAGCGAAAACGCCGCCTATCTCGCCATCGCCAGCATTCTCGGCGGGGCGTTCTTCCTGGCGGGCACCATGTTCTGGCGGCGCACGTATTCGGCTTCGCCCATTGCGCGCAATCAGAGCACAATGGTGATCATCAGCCTGTTGCCCCTGGTGATGCCGTTGGTCATCTGGCTGGTGCTGCTGGTGGCGCACGTTGATACCGTCAATTTGCTGATTCCGTTTGTCCAACTGCTGCCGGTATTGTTCCCCCTGGGCGCGATGTATGCGGCGTTCCAGTATCGCCTGCTGGATACGGATCAGATCATTACCCAGAGCGTCCTCTATAGTTTGCTGATGCTCCTGTTGATGCTCAGTTATTGGTTGGTGGCGGCCGGCGTTACGATCTTGATGAGTTCCAGCCTCAGGGAAACCGCGCTGCATCCGGCGTTGATTATCCTGGCGATTTTGGTGATCGCGGTCTTCTTTACCCCGGTGCGGATGTGGTTACAGCAGCGTATCGACGCTACCTATTACAAGGAGCGGCGGCAGTACCAGCAGGAACTCGAACGGTTCATGCGCGATATTACCAACGCGATCACCTTGAAGGATGTGAACCAACTCGTCCATGACCGGCTGGCGGACACCATCGCGCCCAATCATGTGATCCTCTTTGTGCGTGATCTGGCGGCCCAGGAATATCGCCCGCAGCCCAACCCCAAAACCGGCATTTTGCAGACCGATATTACCTTTACGGCGCAAAGCGGCCTGATTCGCTATTTGCGGAATCGGTCCAGTATGTTGGATTTGCGCGGGCAGGGCGCGGAAGTGGAAGAGATGCTTGACGCGATGAGCGAACGCTCTAAGCTCGCCGTCCTGGGCGCACGGATCATTGTGGGTTTGCAGGGGCAGAATATGCTGAATGGGCTGTTGGCGATTGGGCCGCGTCAGGGCAGCAGTGAAACCGCCTATACCAGCGAAGACTTGCATTTCATCGAGAGTTTGAGCGATCAAGTGGCGATTGCGGTGGAACGGGCGCAGGCGATGGACGATCTCGAACGGCGCGTGCGCGTGCAGGACGTGTTGAGTCAGGTGAGCCGCGCGCTCAACTTTGCCATTGAATTTGATGTGCTGCTCGAACTGATCTACGCGCAAACGATGCGGATCATTGACGCCGATCATTTTTACATCGCTATCCGTGATGCCAACACGGAGGAGATGGAATACGTCTTTTACAACGAAGGGGATGATCGCGTTACAGAAAAAGAAGGATCGCGCTGGCGCATGGGCCGCGATTTGATCAGCACCATTGCCCACACGCAGCAAACGATCCGCACCGATGATTACGTGCGCGAGTCCCTGCTGCGCGATCCGCACACGCCGCCGGAGAATCCCCATCTCAAGGCGTGGATGGGCGTGCCCCTGCTGGCGGATACCGGCGCGGGGGTGCTGGGCGTGATGGTGGCCGCGTCCACCGATCCGCATGTGATTTTTAGCAATGAGCAGCAAGACCTGTTTTGGGATATTGCCAATCTCGCGTCCAGCGCGATTGATAAGCTGCAACTGTTCGATAAAACGCAGCAGCGCGCGCGCCAACTCGCCGCGATCAATGAGATTTCGAACCAGTTGGCGAGCGAGATGGGGAATGTGGATCGCTTGCTGAAGCTCATCACCGAAAACGCGGTGCAAATTCTCGGCGCGGAAGCGGGGAGTTTGCTGCTGGTGGATGGTGAAACACAGGAACTCGAATTTCATGTGGTGGTGGGCGGCAGTGGCGCAGAACTGATCGGCACACGCTTACCCTCCGGTACAGGTTTGGTCGGGGCGACGGTCCAGCGCGGCGAACCGATCATCGTGAATGATACGACGCGCGATTCGCGTTGGTTTGGTGATATGCGCTCGACGGTTGAGGAACGCGCCATCGAATTGATGTCCAGCAGCCAGATCAGACGCCTGGATGCGTTGGAGAGCGGCGGGAACGGGGATGGTTCCGGGGCCGGTGCTGGCAGCGTGCCGGAAACGCCCTTTTCGCCGGGCGCGATTTTGTCCGTGCCGTTGATGGTCAGTGGACGGGCGATTGGCGTGCTGCAAGTGCTGGATAAGCAGGATGGCAGCATCTTCGTTGAGGAAGACGCCGATCTGTTGGAAACGTTTGCAGGTCAGGCGGCGGTGGCGATTGAAAACGCGCGCCTGTTCGATATGACTGACCAGCAGCTTGCCGCGCGTGTATCCGAACTGGATACCATGCAGCGCATTGACCAGGAACTCAACCGCACGCTCAAGCTGGATAACGTGGTTGATATTATGATGGATTGGGCGATCCGCAAAAGTGGCGCAACGGCGGGCGCGTTCTTCTTCCGCAGCCGTGAAGCGGGCGAATTGATCGTCATTGCCGCGTATGGCTATCCCGCCGAATCCGTGTTGAACGAAGCCGGGCAAACGTTCCCCGAAACGGAAGGCGTGATCGGGCGTGTAATCCGCACCGGACACCCTTCCTTGATTACGGATGTGTCCATCGACCCGGATTACTTCGAAACGCTGCCCAACTGTGTGGCGCAGTTGGTTGTGCCGCTCGCCAGCGCGAATCAGGTGATCGGCGTGATCAGCCTGGAAAGTGACCGCGATGGGGTGTTCGGTTTGCTCGACCTGGACTTTGTGACCCGTCTGGCAGAACACGCCAGCCCCGCGATTGTCAATTCGCAGTTGTTCAAGCAGCTTGAGCAGGCGAACCAATCCAAGAGCGCGTTCGCCGGTATGATCGCGCACGACCTCAAGAACCCGATGACCAGTATGAAGGGCTACGCCGACTTGCTGATCAAAGGGGTGGTCGGCCCGGTGAATGAGCAGCAGGCGGGCTTCTTGAACATCATCGTGAACAACGTGACCCGTATGGAAACGTTGGTGAGCGATCTCAACGACTTGACGAAACAAGAAACCGGCAATATGCGGTTGGAAATTTCCCCCATTGATTTTAGAAACGTGGTGATGGAAACGCTCCGCGCCCAACAGCGCCAGATCGAGGATAAGGATCAGGAAGTTGATATGCAGATTCCGCGTAATCTGCCGTTGGTGTTGGGCGATTCGAACCGGCTGATCCAGGTGATGACCAATTTTGTGTCGAATGCCTATAAATACACCCCCGAAGGCGGCACGATCACGATCTTTGCCGAAGCTACGCGCAATGTGTGGGACCCCGGCGGGGCGCAGCAGGTGGTGCATTGTTATGTGCGGGATACCGGCATTGGCCTGAGCGAAGAGGATTTACGCAGCCTGTTTAAGCCCTATTTCCGCAGCGATAACCCCAAAACGCGCGAACAACCGGGAACCGGCCTGGGCCTGACTATCACCAGAGGGTTGATCGAGCAGCACGGCGGGACGGTCTGGGTCGAAAGCGAACTCGACGTTGGGACGACGTTCCATTTCACGGTCCCGATTGCTTCCGAAGAGGAACAGAACGCCGCCCGCGCGCGGGTTTAGCGGCGCGCTGTTCGCACTAGTTTACCCCTCCCCCTGACCCCCTCCCCGCAAGCATGGAGGGGGAATTTGACTCCGTAGCGGTATAGTCAAGGAGAGATTCCTTATGTATTCATTTTCCGCACGCCGCCTGACCGTATATGTGTTGTTGCTTCTGGTGATCCTGAGTCTGCCGGGTATCGCGCCGCACACCGTCCGCGCGCAAGACGGCGATTCACCCAATTCCACGCTCACCGAGGAACAGCTAGCCTGGTTGACCTACGCACATGAAGCGATTGTCAAGCTGGATACCCTGACCAATTACACCATGACGCATAGCGGCACGATGCATATCGATCTGACGCTGCGCCAGGGTAGTGAGTCGCTGGCCGGATCGCAGTCCGAAAGCTGGCAGCGTACCCAGACTGTTTTCCCTGGCGATCCGGCGACGATTGAGGCGGCGCTCACCTCAACCTCGTCTACGGTTGAATTCGGCGCGGCGGAAGCAACCAGTTATGGGCTGGTGGCGGAGGCGCGTTTTGTGGAGGGGGTGTTATACGTGACGATCACGCCGTTGGCGACGGGTGCGGATTTGTCGCAGCTACCCACCGGTTGGATCGTGGTCGATGATCCTGAAAATTACCCCGCGCTTGCCAGTTTGCAACTGGACGATCTGATCGATGATGAGCCGCTTTTTACCGATCTCGATGCGCTGGTGAGCACGGCGCAGGATGTGACCTGGGAAGCGGTGACGCTGGCTGATGGTTCCGCCGCCGATCAGATTACGGTGGTGTTTGGGGTGGAATTCATTTTCACGGATGCGTATGATCTCTCGGTAGAGGATCAGGCGCGGTGGCGTGCGGTGTTGGACTCGGCATCCGCCGCCGAGATTGGGATCACCATCACTGTGACCATCGATCAAGACGGGCTGCCGGTTCTTTATGTGGGTAAATTGCAATGGCAGATCGTCGGGGCAGATGCGGCTGGCTTTTTCGCTGCCGAATTGCCCACCGGTACGCTGCTCGATCTGGTTATGGAGTCGGCGCAGGAGTCCACCCTCATCGCCTATGATGAACCCCGGATTCCCGCCGTTGCGCCGGATGAATTCACCGATCCGGCTACGCAAGATTAAGCCTATCACGCGCCGCGCTTGGCGATCTCTTCCCGCGCGTGAGCAAATGCCGTTGCGACGGTATCGAAAACTTGAATGTTGAGTTTGCCATATTGTTCTTGGCTGAGGCTTTTGGTCCCAAACGCGACCAAGCCTTCGGAGGGGGCGATGATCAAATCGACGAAATCAGGATCGGCTAACGATCCCGGCTGATTGCGCGCGCGGGCCGCATCGAACATGAGGATCACCAGATCGGAAAATGACATTTTAAGCGCGCGGGCATCGCTGACACGATAGACGGGTTTTTCCAGCCCCGCCGCGAGTTTGACGCTTTCCTGCTCGGTGTACCGCAGGTCTTCTGGCGTCATGCGTCCGTCGTACACCAGACTCAGGATCGGCTCATCGGGTAATTTTTCGATTTTCACAGTCATGATTTATACCCCACATTCCAAATGGCTACAATTAGCGAAGTGTGATTATCGTATCATAGGCAAACCCGTTGTGAAAAGTGGATACCCGAAAGCGAGTCCCATGCCCACCAACAACTCGATCCCACGCAAATGGAAACTGACCGCGCGCGACCAACACAATGTCCAGCATAATGTCTTCGCCTGGGGGATGAACGAGCGCGCCGTGCATGTGGTTATGAAGGCGCTTATCTGGGCGCTGTACCTGCCGCAATATCCCGCCTCGCGCGTCGAAGTGCGCATTGGCGACAAATATAAGCCGGACGTGGTCCAACTCAATGCGCAAGGCGAACCCGAATTTTGGGGCGAGGCGGGCATGGTCGGCAAGCGCAAGATCGAGTCATTGGTGCGGCGCTACAAAAATACCCATTTCGTGATCGGCAAATGGGATGCACGTCTCGATCCGTTTGAGAAAATCGTGTCCGGCGCGCTCGAAGGTGTGGACCGATCCGCCCCGTTTGATCTGATCCGTTTCCCCGATGACAGTATCGCGCGATTTATCGATGACGAGGGTGTGATCACGATTGCGCCTGACGATCTGGAGTGGTTGCGCTTGGAGTAGGCGTTTGCCATGTTGCGAAATCCGCTAATGCCCATCCGCGCGCGCTTCGACTTCCAACCGCACCATAGCGACTTCGGCCTGTCCCTGATCGTTCACTGGATGGGCCGCGAGATATGCGGTGGCAACCTGATCGATCAGCGTGTCGCGTTGATCGGCGGGAACGCAATCGGTATAGGGGAACCATGTCGTGCGCAGCCAACCCTTGAGTCCGTCAAGCGTATGTGTCATCGTTTTGGGGATCAGTTCGATACGCTGCGCGGTGAATCCGGTAGCCGGTAGCCAGTCGGTGTACTGATCGGGGCCGTAGAACGCATACGGAAACGCAAAATCGGCGAAATAAGCGCGCCACGCTGGACGGGCAATGACCGCGTTGAAGATTTCGACAACGGCCTGTGCATTGCCCTGTCCCCCCATCTGCAACAGCACGCTGCCGCCCGGTTGTATATGACGCCGCATCCCGCGCAAGACCGCTTCATGATCGTGGACCCAATGCAACACCGCGTTTGAAAACACAACATCGAACGTGTCGTCCAGATCGAGCGCCTGGGCTGGCATGTGGACAAAGCGCAGGTTGGGCTGCGTGTATTCGTCTTGCGCAAAGGTGATCATATCCGCCGACGAGTCGATTCCGACGACGATCCCCTCTGGCAGTTGCTCGGCAAACAGCGCCGTGATCCGCCCCGTGCCGCAGCCAATGTCAAGCAGGTGTTCATGCCCGCGCAGCGCGAGTTTAGCGATCAGTTCGTGGGCCCAGATTGCCTGGGCGGAGGATTGTTGGTGATAGTCTGCGGCGTTCCAATGAGCGGTCATGTGGCCTCGATTGGAGCTTCTATGGGTAACGATACGGTAATGGTTGTGCCCTCGTCAGGCTGGCTGCGCAAAGCGATTTCTCCACCGAGGTTCATTACGTCGCCCTGAACGATGGTCAAACCCAGCCCGGAACCCTGGAAATCCGGC
>JAFGJA010000173.1 GCA_016929355.1 Anaerolineae bacterium
TCGGCCTGATGATCGGGGCGGCGCAGTTAGCCGGAACTGCGGCGCGATCTATCGGTCAACCGCGCGTCTTTGGCGAACTGCTGGCGGGCGTCATCCTCGGTCCCACGCTGCTCGATCTGCTGCATTGGGGCGTGTTTGACGATCCCGAACTACTGGGAAAAACGCTCGAAGAATTCGCGGAACTCGGCGTCCTGTTCCTCATGTTCACGGTGGGCCTGGAAGTTCACCTGAAAGAACTGCTCAATGTGGGCAAGGTCGCGCTGTGGGGCGGCGTCTTCGGGGCAGTGCTGCCGATAGCGATGGCGATACCGGTGGTGCTGGTCTTTGATTTTGACATCGAAGCGGCGCTGTTCGTCGGCGTGGTGCTGGCGGCAACCTCGGTCAGTATTTCCGCGCAAACCATGCTTGAACTCGGCGTGTTGCGCACCAAAGAGGGTCTCGGCTTGCTGGCAACGGCGGTGATCGATGACATTCTGGCGATCCTGCTGCTGTCGGTGGTTATCGCCACGCTGGGATCAGAAGAAAGCGCGTCCGCCGTCGAATTGATCTGGATTTTCGTCAAGATGATGTTGTATCTCGGCGGCGCGATGGCGGTGGCGTGGTTTGCGCTGCCACCTCTATTCAACTGGATTCACCATAACCGCCAATTCGCCTCCGGCACGGCCTCGTTTGCGCTGATCATGGCGCTGTTCTTCGGCTGGTCGGCAGATGTCCTGGGTGGAGTGGCCGCGATTACGGGCGCGTTTATCGCCGGGATGGGCCTCAGCCAGACCAACGAGCGCGCCAAGTTTGAGATTGTGCAGACGGTGCGGCACATTTCCTATTCGTTTCTGGTCCCGATTTTCTTTGTCAATGTCGGGCTGCATATCGATCTGAAAGAAGTGGGCGGCGACATGATCCCGTTCGCCCTGCTGCTGATCGTGGTAGCGGCGATCTCGAAGGTCGTCGGGAGCGGCGTCGGCGCACGGTTGGGCGGCTTTACCAATGGCGAATCGTTCCGCCTGGGTATCTGCATGATCTCGCGCGGCGAGGTTGGCCTGATCATCGCTACACTGGGTCTGGCGAATGGCTTGCTCGATTCCGAATTGTTCGAGCCATTGTTCCTGGTGATTCTCGTTACAACGGTCATGACCCCGCCCCTGGTGCGTTGGGTCTTTCGGGATGGCGCGGCGACTCCGTTGGCCCGCGTTCCCGGCACGGATTAGGAGGGCTTCATGTCAAAAATGATTATTCTTATCACCGGGCATATCGACAAGGGCATCACCGTCGCTGAAGCCTGGGAAGCCGCCGGTGCGCCCGGTGTCACTTTGATCGAAAGTCATGGGCTGCGCCGCTTGCAGGAACAAAGTCGCCGGTTGGAAATTCCGTTGTTTGTCTCAATGGCGAGTTTGTTACAACAGGCCGAAGAAACCAACCAAACGCTGCTCACCGTCGTGAATGACGATCTGGTCGATGTCATGATCGCTGCCGCGTGCAATGTGCTGGGCACGGACGATTTGGATGAAGAAGGCGCCGGGGTTGCGTTTGTGATCGATGTGGCGCGTGTCGTCGGGATGCAGAGTTCCCGCCAGACAACCGAAAAGAAGTGATCTCTTATTTTGCCCGGTGGGATGTAGGCCCACCCCCACCGGGTTCCACTCAACAGGTGCTCATCTGATTCATTCCCTACCCTCATAAACATCTTTTATAGTACCGCACTGGTTGTCCAAATCCGTGTGATCAAAAATATTATGAAATTTTTATGAAGTTATTTGCACGTCTTAATTTTTCATTTATACTTAAGCTAGCTATCTGGGCCAATCGTAAAAATAGAGACGATCAACATAACCAACCTCATGCGAAATCGAATAGAAGTCACCCTTTCCACCCGACGACTTGAAATCAAATATAGTGTGGTCGCCGGATGCCTGACACTGCTGCTCGTGATTCTGTCTTCCAAACCGTTTTTCTCACCCATCGAAAGCGATCTGATCGGCGTGCTCGAAGCGGCGGTGGGGTTTGGCGTGATCGGCCTGTTTGCGATTGCGTTTTTCAGCAATCTGATGGTCATCATCAATATCCCGTTTATGCTGGTCGCGCTGCCCTGGGTCGTGGCCGATCCGACACTATCGGGCATGGTCTTGTTTAGCCTGTCCACCGGGATCGGCGCGGGTCTCGGCAAACTGATCGCGTATGCGCTGGCCGCGCGGGTAGCCTCCCGCTTCGAGTCCTTGAATGATAGCACGCTGCATCGCTGGATTTCAGCGCAGATCGCGCGCCGCCCCCGTTTCGCCCCGGCGCTGGTTTTTATCGCGGCGGGCACTGTACTCCCGCTTGATCCGGCGTTGATGCCGCTTTTGCTGGTCGATTATCCGGCGCGCAAGGTAGCCGTGCCTTTGCTGGCGGGGAAAGTGCTCCAGAGCTTTACGATGGCGCTGCTCATTGTGCTGATGTCCTCCTCGCTGGGTGTCGGCGGCGGGATGAATGTCGATTTGACGCTGGGCGTCTTGCTGGGCACGCTGTTATTGGTTGGCTACCAGATCGAGAAGGGACGCGCGCCGCGCCCGGCAGTTGTTTTGAATAGCTAATGGAGAAAACAAATAGATTCCGCATGATCCTGTAGGGACGAACCAATGTGTTCGCCCTGGGCCGGCA
>JAFGJA010000020.1 GCA_016929355.1 Anaerolineae bacterium
AAGTGGGCGCAATGGACTCCAATCCGATGTTGGGTCAGGCTATCGCGGAATACGGCAATCAATTTGGTAGGTAAGCTCTACATCTAATGGAGAAAACAATTCAAACGCGCACAATGTAGGGGCCGACCAACGTGCCGGCCCAGGGCGAACACATTGGTTCGTCCCTACGTGATCATGCGAAATCTATTTGTTTTCTCCATTAGAGGCCGTTTGAAATGGTGATCAACCCCACCCTCAATCCCTCCGCGCAGGCAGGGAGGGATTTTTTTCTCCCGGCCCCTGCTTGCGGGGGAAGGGTTGGGGATGGGGGTTTGCCCTTTCCGTACATGCTCTAACTAATACACCTTGCCCGGTCTGAATTCACCGGAATCGGGCGGATCGGCTGTGTCATCGGTCAGGTGCAGATTCAAGAACGCCAGCGCTTTGTTCCAGGCGCATTCGGCGGTTTCCGCGTGAAACCCCTCGCGGGAATCGTTAAAAAACTCGCGGCCTACCGCCTCATAGACGATCACTTCATGATCGACATGAATACTGTCCAGCGTAGTCCGCAGCGCGTTAATCTCCGCCAGGGGGCACAGTTCATCCTCCGCCCCGAAGATCGCCAGCATGGGGTCGCTGATCATGCGCAGTTCCGCGAGCGTAATCGCCTCTTTGGGCAGGCAGTAGAAGGTGACAACCGCGCGCAAAATTTCCTGATACACCGCCGCCCGCAGCGCCAAGTAACCGCCCATCCCCCAACCGATAGCGCCGATGGTGCTGTTGCATTTATGGTGTGTATGCAGCGCGTTGAGCGCCGTCGTCACATGAGAGAGCGCCGCCTCACCTAACTGGTGGATCAGAATTTTGGCCGTTTGCTCGGAGTTGGCCGTTTGTTCGCTGAACAGGTCCGGCGCGATGACGTAATAGCCCTGTTCGGCAAAGCGCCGCGCCTGGGTCCGCACATGCCGCGTCAACCCCCATTGATCGTGCAGTATCACCAGACCGGGGAACGGCCCGCCCAGTTCAGGATGCGCCCAGAATGCGGGGAGTTGGTATCCGCTCGATATGATTCGAATATAGCCGCTCGTGATGTTATGTTGCAGATGGTGTGCCTCAAACATAGTTTCCCCATACTCCCTGCCAACGTGATCGATGCTTACAGGGAATTGTAGGGTGATTCGCGCGAAAGGGCTACTATGGGAGGGATGATTTACTATTTCAACCAGAAAACACGCCCGGTAGCGGTTTCGAGCGTTTCATTCTCCGCGAATTCATGCAATGCGCGGATCATGCCGCCAATATCGGTTTGGCTCCCTGTCCAACAAATCACACCGGCATGAGTGGGTTGTTGGGCTGCACGTCCGGCGAATCTGTGATCCAGTGTGACCAAGATCGCTTCATTTTCGGTAGCAAAGGGCAAATGCTCAGTGTCATCGTCTTTGCCAGTCATATCTGAGTCAATCGCCATGATGACTTCATGCCCGCGCTGCGCAAGTCCTTCAGCTACCGGGCGCGACATCATCTCATCGAAATAAAACTTAATCATCAACGTTGTGCTTTTCGTAATCCACGTCAAGATCGGCCTGATACGTGGCTTCCTGCGCGTCGATTAGCGTTTTGTTTTCGGCATAATACAACAGTGCCGAAAGTACCTCTGCCTCAGACAAACCAAAGTTGTGCGCAGTTTCGGTCACATGCCATTGATGTTCGTGTGTGTTGTAGACTACTGTCGCCACCGGAATACGCCGCCCGCGAATATGCGGACGATCCCCAAACAGGCGCGTTTCGATATATTTGGTCAGATCAATCGTTGCTACAGCCATGCGTTTACCTCCTGTCCCAATTATAGCGGATCAGGGTTGTTCATTCGAGTTGGACTGTGAGTCCGCAGCAGCATTTTGGATGGTGTAGCGCATCGCTACGCGCGTAGCGGGATTCAGCCCGTGCGCGACTTCCGCCGCCAGAATCGCGCGCAAGCCCTCCGTGAGCGCATCATCTGCCAGAATCGCAAAGCCGAGGCGAGCGTAAAACGGAGCGTTCCAGGGAATATCGCGTTCGGTGGTGAGCGTCACCGCCGGGAGATCGGATTCGCGCGCCCAGACGATCACGCGCTCGACCAGCGCGCGCCCGATGCCGCGTCGTCCATGATCCGGGTGTACGTCGATTTCGTCGAGATGCCCATGTCCGTCCACGATGGACGCTACCGCAAACCCTATCGGCTGATCGTCGGCTTTGGTCACGGCGACCCACAACCGATCTGCATCAAGATAGGCGCGGTGTTGCTCAACGGAGAGGACGTATTGGGGCACATCGTCCTGTTCCCAACCGCCCACGGTGACGAATAGGGTGCTGGCCGCGCGTTCAATATCCGGCAGTTGGTCGAGATCGGATGCTGCGCCGGGGCGTATAACGTAAGCGGGGTGCATGAAAACTCCTAATTGGTGTTCTCAACGACAAAAAACCTCACGGGATGAGGTTTTGGATGATGTGGGTGTGGGGCTTAATCTTCGTCGTCAGACGATCTGCCGCCGCCTTTTTTATAGCGATAGGTGATGCGTCCGCGCGTCAGGTCATAGGGGGTAATTTCAACGCGCACACGATCTCCGAGCAGGATGCGGATATAATATTTGCGCATTTTGCCGGAGAGATATGCCAACACCTTATGGCCGTTTTCTAGCTCCACCATAAATTGTGTATTGGGTAAGGCTTCAACTACTGTGCCTTCCAGTTCGATCTTATCATCAGCTTTTGCCATACAGTAATCCTTGGCTGTGTATATCCAAACAGTGAGGGTATGGGCGTTTTTAACAGGAACGCCCGCAACCTGTTAGAGTTCGTTGATCCCCAAAAGTGGGCTATCGTTCAAACTAGTAGCGCGTCTTACGCTGCTTGCGCCGTGCGCGACGGATCGCCTTTTTCTTCTGGATGCGGCGTAGTTCGCTCTTGGATACATGCCAGCGCTTGCGCCGGACTGTACTCAGAATGCCACTTTTGGCAACACTCTTACGGAATCGCTTTAGCAATTGATCCTGCGATTCGCCAGGTTGTAGTTCCACATGGGCCACGTTATCTCACCTCCCTCCATGTTTGGGATGGTTGCCGGTGCGGGTTGGAGTCCAAAAACAAAAGGCAGATTCACGGGAACCTGCCTTGTTGGTTTCACTTATGCAGTAGTCTGACTACTCGGCAATTGGCTCTTCCTCAGCAACCGACGGTTCCACTGCCTCTGATTCTACCGTGTCTGGTTCGCTTTGACCAGCCTCAATTTCGGCTGCTTCAGTTTCAGTGTTCGCGGCGAGTTCCGCGACGGTTTCATCGGCTTCGGTTTCGGTTTCGTCGAAGGGCAGCGCGTCATCCACGTCGCGGATGCTCAAGCCCAAACGCTGCCGGTGCGATTCAATGCTGATGATGCGCGCCATAATCGTCATGCCTTCGCGGAGCATGTCGTTCGGTTCGGCGGGCGTCGCTTCCGCTAATTGGCTGGCGTGCAGCAGCGCTTCGATGCCGGGGTCCAGGCTGACGAACGCGCCAAACTGGGTCACGCGGCTGATCGTGCCTTCGACCAACTGCCCTACATGATACAGATCATCCACCTGTGACCAGGGATTCGGTTGCAGGCGTTTGAGCGACAGCCCAATCCGGCGACCTTCCTGATCCAGCCGCAGCACGTACACATCGATCTCGTCGCCGACATTCAAAATTTCGCGCGGGTGCTTGACCCGATGCCAGGCCAATTCGCTGATGTGAATCAGACCGTCGGCTCCGCCCAGGTCCACGAACGCACCGAAATCACGGAGGCCGCTAACCTTACCACGCCGGATGTCACCCTCTTTGAGTTCGTCGAGCAATTCATCCTTGAGCGCGTCACGCATTTCGCGTTGGGCTTCGCGCTGGCTGAGGACCAACCGGCGGCGGCGGCGATTGACTTCGATCACCTTGACGGTCAACTTCTTGCCGATCATCTCGTCCAGATGCGAGCGCCGATCATCTTCGTTGAGGCCGCGCGGCAGGCTTACCACATGGCTGGCGGGGATAAAGCCGCGCAGATTGCCGAAGGGTAGAATCAAACCGCCCCGGTTGGCATCGGCCACTTCGCCTTCCCAGATGTCTTCGCTGGTCATCAGTTCTTCGGCCTTCAGCCAATCTTCATTCTGCTTGGCTTTGGCAATCGAAACGATCATGTTACCGTCAGAATCTTCGGTGCGAACGATCATCACCGGGATTTCATCGCCAATGTTGATGTCGAAATCTTCACCGGCATGTTCCAGGTCATTGCGCGTGACGACACCATCGCGCTTCATACCCAGGTCTACGAGGAGGCCCATATTATCAATAGCCAGGACAGTACCCGTCACGATGTCGCCGCGCACGGGTGTTTCGAATGCGAAGGATTCCTCGAGCAACGTCATGAAATCCATCTCTGCGTCTACGGTTTGTGTGGTTTCTATTTGATCTACCATAATGTGTTTTTCAACTATTCCCCCCAACGGACGATGATTTTGACTCTGGCCGGAACAAAAACAAAACCGGCGCGAACCCTCCTCTGAGGTATTCGACATCCGGTGTTAGATTTGCCACTGACAGCGCGCTGCGCCAATAAATAGTATTGCAGGTTTCAAACGATTTAATGACGCCGGTGCGCCCCCCTTTTCAAAGTCGGAGAGCATTATAGCGGGGCTGTTAGCGTTTGTCAAACTGTTTCGTAACTTTTCGGGGCAAACCTTACCCCCCAGCCCCCGGTCCATGCATGGCTGAGGGGAGTTAAAACCCCGGTGACAATTCGGCGCAGCAGAGGTACACTCGTGCGCGGATTTCGGGCGGGCGGACACGTTGGTCCGCCCCTACGAGATCGCGTTTGATTTTCTCGCTCTTATCTTGATTTTCTCTGCGTTCTTTGCGAACTCTGCGGTGAAATCGCTTTTGACTTGTCGAGGAACCTATGTCGAATTGGCTCATCATCGCCGGGATGGTCGCGGTCACATACAGTGTGCGCCTCTCGGTCATCGCCCTGCTGGGTGACGCCGCCATGCCGCCGAGCATCAATCGCGCGCTGCGCTACGTGCCGCCCGCCGCCCTCACCGCGATCATCGTGCCCGCCGTGATCATGCCGGATGGTTCGCTTGATGTCTCACCGGGGAACGCGCGCCTCTTGGCCGCACTCGTGGCGGCGGTGGTCGCGTGGACCAGCAAAAGCGCCATCATCGCTATCGGCGCGGGCATGGCGATGTTGTGGCTGATGCAGTGGGTGATGTAGAGTACGATCAAGCCCGTGTTGTGTAGGGGAGCACCAATGTGTGCTCCCGGTTGAGCGCAAAATCAACAAAACGTGCGATTATGTTCACACCGGGCGGACACACTACGAACCTCGGTTCGCGTCCGCCCCTACAGGTGTGAGGTCAATCCGGCGCGTTGTGGAAGCCCATCCCCATCACGATGTCCTGCGCCTTATGTAGATCGTCCACATCCAGCACAACCTGGCGCTCCATCGTAATGTACAACGCATTGATGTTCACGCCGCTTGCTCCCAACGCCCGCGATACGCGCGCCAGCGTGCCCGGTTCGTTCGGCAGCGGCACAACCAGCACATTCTGCACGGCATAATCCAACCCCGCATCGCGCAGTGCGTTCATCGTCGCATCGGCATTATTGGTGATAAACTGGACATGTCCCTCTTGCGGACAGGGCGCAGCGTGGATCGCCATGATATTCACGGCATTTTGGGCGAGTGCTTCAGCGAGATCAGCTAGCGAGCCGGGTTTATCGTCCAGAACAACAGTAAATTCGGTTGCCATAACACCCTCCTGATCTGAATAGTATTTTTAGTATAGGGGGAATTGCATCAGAAGGAAACCAAATCACTTTTGCTCTCTACGCCGAGGTACATTAGACTCACGTTATGAACGAATTACCACACATTCCCGTATTATTGGACGCCGTGCTGGATACGTTGCGCGTCACCGATCACCCTGCCGGGCGGTATGTTGATGGCACGGTGGGCGCGGGCGGTCATGCGGCGGCGATCTTGCAGGCTGCGCCGGAAGCGCGGCTGCTGGGCCTGGATCGTGATCCGGCGGCGCTAGCATTGGCAGCAGAGCAACTAGCGCCGTTTGGGGATCGCGCGACCTTGCGCCATGCCAGCTATGAGCAGATCAGCGCGGTGGTTCCCGCGTGGCTGGCTTTCATTTCAGATACAGCATCGGATACCGTATCCGGCGCAGATGGCATCCTGCTCGATCTCGGTATTTCGTCGATGCAGGTCGATGATCCGGCGCGCGGCTTCGCGTTCCGGCATGATGGCCCGCTCGATATGCGTTTTGATCCCGCCGGGGGTGGTATCTCGGCGGCGGAAATCGTGAATACCTGGGATGATGCAGCCCTGGCGGATATACTCTATACGTATGGGGAAGAGCGTCACAGCCGGCGCATCGCCCGCGCGATTCTGGCGGCGCGCGCGCCGCAGCCTATCGAGTCTACGCGCCAGTTGGCCGAGATCGTGGCGAGTGCCTATAAAGGGCCGCGCGAGAAAATTCACCCTGCCACCCGCACCTTTCAAGCGCTGCGGATCGCGGTGAATGATGAACTCGGCGCGGTGGAACGGGTGCTGCCGCGTGCGATTGACTGCCTCAAAGTGGGGGGGCGGTTGGCGGTGATCAGTTTTCACAGCCTGGAAGATCGCATCGTCAAACAAACGTTTAAGCATGAAGCGACGGACTGTATCTGCCCGCCGCCGCAGCCCGTTTGCACCTGCGATCATGTGGCACGGGTCCGCCTCGTGACGCGCAAACCGATCCAGCCGGACGCCCCCGAAATTGACGCGAATCCACGCAGCCGCAGCGCGAAATTGCGTGTGGTCGAGCGCATCGAGTAATTTCTGTATTAGTCGGCAGTGGTGTATAATCGCGGCAGATAACCAAACACAACGAGGAGCATAATCTATGAAGACGAGCGCACGTAATCAATTGCAAGGAACCGTGAAAGCACTCACGCCCGGCGCGGTAAATACCGAAGTCGTGATCGAACTACCCGGCGGGATCGAGATCGTTTCGATCATCACTAAAAGTTCTGCCGAAAGCCTGGGGTTGGCCGTTGGCAAAACCGTGTACGCGGTGGTCAAAGCGTCGAATGTCATGGTTGGCGTGGACGAGTAGAGGCATACAACCCTTACCTTGATGCACACTGAGTATAAATCATGGCCGATCAAAACCGCCCGATTCATACGCGCTCGGATCAACCTTGGCAGAACCAACGCCAATTGGTAGCGACGCTCTCATTAGTTGTCGTCGTTGGGATCATTATTGCGGCGTTGTACCTGATTCAAACATCGACGACGACCACCACCGCGCGCGAACTGCTGGCAATGGATGATTATCGATTGGGCCTGGAGCTTGACAATGAACGGTTGCGGGCCGACATCGCTGAATTACAAAGTCTGCCGCGTGTGATGACGCGCGCCGCCGAACTCGGCTTTCGTGAAGCGGGCGATGATGATATACAGTATATCATTGTGGATGGCTACCGGTATGACCGGCCCCAACTGACACCCACCGCCACCCCGACCCCGGTTGAAGCGGAACCGGTCTATGATGAAACCTTGAGCGGGTGGCTGCGTAAACAGTGGGACAATTTGAAACAACAATTTGACGAATGGCGAGAGGGGAGTTGAGTTTTAAGTAATCAGTTATAAGTTTTAAGTTCTCGATTTAGCTGAGAATGACATCTTGTGGTCATATAAAACTTATAACTTAGAACTTACGACTTATCACCAACTATGAACGACGAATCCTTATCCCGGCGACTCACCTTACTCGGCGTGGTGCTGATCGGCATCAGTCTGGTGTTGATGGGCAAACTCGTCTGGTTCCAATACCAGATGGACCCCAAAACCAAAGCCACACTGGAAGAAAACCGCGAAAATCGCCTCTTTCAAAAAGTCGAGGTGCAGCCGGATCGCGGCTTGATCTTTGATCGCAACGGGCATCTGTTGGCGACGAACTCGTTTGATTATCAGGTGGGCATCAGCCCGAATATGGTGCTGGATCGCCAGCAGGTCGCCGCCCAACTCGCGCCCCTGGTTGGGCTGCCCGAAGATCAGATTTATCACGCGCTGGAACCCGACGAAAACGGGGTGTATTCATCCTGGGTGCTGCTGGCGAGCCGGGTCGATTTTGCGACCGGGCAGGCGATTGCCGATCTGGACATTACCGGCATCGATCTCGATCCGCGCCCGATCCGTGTGTATCCCCAGGGCAAGCTCACCGCGCAGTTGGTCGGTTTATTCGCCGGGGCAGAGGATATTAAAAACAGCCGGGGCTATTATGGCGTTGAAGGCTTTTACGACACGCTCTTAGCCGGGCAAAGCAAGCGTGTGACCACCAGCACGATTCCCCTGTTGGAAGAAAGCGAAACCAATACCGATGTGCGCGACGGGATCAGCCTGGTCTTAACCATTGATCGGGATTTGCAAAATCTGGCGCAGGAAGTGCTGAACGACGCGATTGAGTCGGATCAAACGGCCACCGGCGGCACGATCCTGATCATGAATCCGCGCAACGGTGAAATTCTGGCGATAGCGAACTATCCCCAGTTTGATCCCGATGATGCTGAGGGCAGCGATCTGGACCTCGCCAAGAATCAAGCGGTGCAGGATTTCTACGAACCAGGATCGATCTTCAAAGTGCTGACCATGGCGGTTGCGCTGGACCTGGGCACACATGATCTGAGTTGGACCTATCACGATCCCGGCTGTATGGAAGGGCGCGGCAATATCATCTGCAACTGGGATGATCGCTCACGCGGCGACCCGGATTTCGCCCAGGTGTTCATCGAATCGCTGAACACGGGCACGGCTACCATTTTTGAGCAAATTGGCCCGACGCAGGTGTATCCTAAGCTGCGCGACTTTGGCATTGGGACGCCCACCGGCGTTGATCTCGAAGGGGAAACACGCGGCATCCTGAACCAACCCGGCGATCTGATCTGGAGCGAGAACCAGTTTTTGACGACAAGTTTTGGACAAGGCGTAGCGGTATCACCCATCCAAATGCTAACCGCCGTGAACGCGATTGCGAATGATGGTCTGATCATGCAGCCGCATATCGTCAAGGCGCGCATTGATGGCAACGAGGTCATCGAAGCGACGCCCTCCGCCAGCCATCGCCCGATCAGCGAAGAAGCCGCGCACACGGCGCGCGATATTATGGTGCGCGTCTTGCAAGAAAATCAAGACATCGAGTTTGATTTTCCCGGTTATACGATAGCTGGCAAAACCGGCACGGCGGAAATCCCCATGCCGGGCGGTTATGAGCCATTCCAGGCCGGGAATACAATTGCTTCATTTGTGGGCTTTTTACCGGCAGATGATCCGGTGGTGTCGGTGCTGGTCAAGCTGGACCGTCCGCAGGACTATTGGGGTAGCAAGACGGCTGCGCCCGTGTTTGAAACGTTGCTGCGCCGCCTGGTTGTCCTGATGGAAATTCCACCGGATAATTTGCGCTATACACTGGTCGCGGAGGGGGGCAATCCTTTTGGGCGAGAATACTGATCGTACAGGCTAAACAATTGCACTATAATTAACTAAAGGTAAATGTCTCAACGACTGGACAATTTTCAACGTCCCTGATACGATGTAAATGTCTCTGGTTTGCGAACCCCATGCAAACCTGCTGTTCATAAGGGAGATAGAGTTACATGGCGATTAATCCCCATGAAGCGCACATTTTGGTGGTTGAGGATAATGTCCCCAACTTTGTCCTGATCGCACGCCTGCTGGCTCACATGGGTGTGAATCACTGCGAGTGGAAAACAAGCGGGTGGCAGGTGGTTCAATTTGCCGATACGCTGCCCCAGCTTGACCTGATCTTGATGGACATCCGGCTGCCTTACGAAGATGGCTATCAAGCGCTGCGCAAGATTCGCAACCATCCCCGGCTGGCTGAAACGCGCGTGGTTGCGGTCACGGCGGAAGCCAGCGAAGAGGAAATGATGAAAGCGCAGGGTGCTGGTTTTGATGGTTTTCTGGGCAAACCGCTCGACCCGGACCGCTTCCCGGAACAGGTGCGGCGGATTCTGGAAGGCGACGAGGTGTGGGAGTGGCACTAGTCCACGGTGGCCTATGTTTAGCCAGGGTTGCGTAGGGGCGGACCAATGTGCCCGCCCTGGACCGACACGCTGGTCGGCCCCTATAGAAACCATGTGCCGACGCCGATGTGTGCTAGGCGCTAACGGTCAGCGATTAGCAGTTAGCCCACATAAGCGAGTTGGCCTTTGTGGTCTGGCTAACGGCTAAAAGCTAAGCGCTAATGGCTCCGATCTAGTGGGCAATGTTGGCGGAATGGCGTACAATGTCGCCGTTGGTTAAGGCCAACTTGTGTTCATGAGATCATCGGAATTGGTGCGCTATGACACCCGAATTACCGTTTGCGCTCACTCTGGGCGCGATCACCTTTTTGCTGGTCGCCATCTGGGGCGGGCCATTTGTGGAAATCCTCCGGCGGCTGCGCGTCGGAAAAATCATCCGTGAAACCGGGCCGAAATCCCATGAAATCAAAATGGGCACGCCGACGATGGGTGGCATTTTGATCGTGATCCCGGTAGTGCTGATTACCCTCGGCTTGAATCTGGCGCGGCTGGTGCAAGAATCACTCACCGGGTCGAGTATTCTGCTGCCGTTATTCGTGCTGCTGAGTTTTGGTTTGCTCGGCGCAGTGGATGACATTGAGGGCATACGCGGCGTGCGCGAACGCGGCGAAGGCATTAGCGCCAAAGCCAAATTTGTCGCGCAGTTCGTGCTGGCGTTCTTTGTCGCGGGCGCGATGGCGTTTTTTGAGGGTGGGGTCCAAAACGCCAACGGAGTCTATATTCCCCTTTTTGAAGACTTCATCGACATTCACCCGATCCTCTGGGTTCCGGTTGCCATGTTCATCATCGTGGGTACGAGCAACGCGATCAACTTCACCGATGGGTTAGATGGGCTATCGGGCATCATCACGGCGAGCGCGTTCGCGGCCTACGGCGTGATTGCGGATTTGCAGGGGCAAGCGTTTCTGGTGCAATTTGCGTTTATCATGGTCGGGGCGTGTTTTGGCTTCCTGTGGTACAACGCACACCCGGCGCAGATGTTCATGGGCGATGTGGGATCGCTGTCGTTGGGCGCGGCGCTGGGTACACTCGCGCTGATGACGGGGCAATGGGTGCTGCTGCCGATCATCGCTATTATCCCGGTAGCGGAAGTGATGAGCGTCGTCTTGCAGATCGGGTACTTCAAGCTCACGCACGGGCAGCGCTTATTCCGCATGGCTCCGATTCACCACCATTTTGAGTTGCTCGGCTGGAGCGAAACGCAGGTGGTGCAGCGCTTCTGGTTGATCGGGATTCTGGCGGCAATGGTGGGTGTGGCGCTGGCGCTGCTGCGGTAAGGGCAAATTTCACCGCAGAGAAAAATCAGGATAAACACCATAATGTCAAATCATACTGCACGAGATCAGAAGTATCTTCAGTTTATTCTGGATCGGTTGGATGTATGCCATGCTTATCAACCCCAATTAGGACAGGGACAACCTGTTTCATTAGAGGGATTTTTGAATTTATATGGTGCTGATCCTTTTTATGCTTGGTTTGGCCTGAATAATCCTTTGATCTACGCCGCGCATAAAGCAGCAGGCGGTATCACCTCTATTTACCGGCAAATTGGCATTGGTTGCGAAGTCCTTTTTCAACATATCCTGATGGATGAGCTTAATCTTACAAGTGAACAAGCACAGTGGTCATACACCGTATCTTCCGGTTTGCGCGAACGAACATTAACCCTGGATGGTAGAATTCTTTTAGCCGATGTTCAGGCCGCATCACGACAGCAAACCATTCGTGATTGGATGTATCACGCCGCCCAACAGTTGGGTGTTGATGATGGTATTCGCAGGGCTTTGAAAGGTTGTGTGTTTGAAGTGCGGCAGGGATATAAAAGCAAAGACTCCAAACGCCAAAATGCGGACATAGCTAATGGTAGCGCAGCCTATAAAGCCGGGTATTTGCCAGTCGTTGTGCTGTTATCAACACAGATCGATGAGGATTTAGCGAGTCGCTATTTGTTATCGGGCCTGTTGCTATTAAGGGGACTGGGTAACTCTGATCCGCTGAATTCGACTTATGCATTTTGTCGTGACGTAGTGGGTTATGATCTGGCGAAGTTTTTCGAGCGCAATGCGGATGCTCTACGATACGAAATTCAGTCAATTGTGGAAAAGCTGTTAACTGCATGACAAAACTCCAAGCGAAACAGCGCGCCGATCTCACCTATAAATACAATCAAAAACAAGGGCGGCATGGCTGGCTGCGGTTGACACCTGCGTATTCGATTAAAGCCGTTTTGAAGTACCTGAAAACTGATCATGTCGCCGCGCATGTGCTCGATCCATTTTCCGGTACTGGCACAACGGGATTGCTCTGTGCAGAACTTGGCATTACTTGTGATTTGCTAGAACTGAATCCGTTTCTGGTATGGTTTACCCAGGTAAAAACGCGCAATTATACAGAGGCGGAGTTGCAAGCGGTTCAGAAATTGACCGGGCGCATTCTTGCAGCAACGACAACGCCGGTCCAGCAAGATTTTTGGACCCCTCCGATTCGCTTTATTGAACGGTGGTGGTCCGCACCGCGCTTGATCGTGTTAGCGCATATTTTCCACAACCTGCAAACTATGGGGCAAGATG
>JAFGJA010000174.1 GCA_016929355.1 Anaerolineae bacterium
AAACCATCGTGAGTCGCAGTTTGCGCCCGACTGAGGTGGGCGTGGTGTCTGTGACCGAGTTTAAGGCGGGCGATTCGTTCAATGTGATCCCGCAAACCGCCGAACTGCGCGGCACGATTCGCGCGTTTACCACTGATGTGATCGCGCTGTTGGAAACGCGGATTCGGGAACTGGCCGAGGGGATCGCTGCCTCATTTGGGTGTCAGGTGGAGGTCGAGGTCGAGCAACTGACGCTGCCCGTGATCAATTCGCCGGAGGTTAACGCCCATTTGCGCGAGATATTCGCGGCGGTTGCGCCTGATGTCCGGTTAATTGACGATTACAAAACGATGGCGGCGGAGGATGTGTCGTACTTTATGACCGGTGTGCCCAGCACGTATTTCTTTGTCGGCTCGGCGAACTCTGAGCGCGGTTTGGATTATCCGCACCACCATCCCCGTTTTGATTTTGACGAAGCCGTGATCCCGCTCGCTGTTGAATTGCTGGCGGCGGCGGTGGCGTCGTATGTGTTACCGTAGGTGAAATCATGCCGCAAGCTAACATTTTTCGCTGGCGGGCCGGAACCGGCTGGATGATCTTAGCCGGTGGTGGTGCGCCGGACTCCGATGATAATTTCAACATTGAGGCGGGGATGCTGACGCGCACCGTTTCGCAGGGGCCAATCGCCTATGTATGGGCGGCTGGCGACATCGAAACGGCGGATCGGCACATGGATGCGCTGCGCGACCTCGGCGCGCGCACCGGCTATTTGATCGACATCCTGACTGAAGATGATGAGTCCTTGCAGCGCGAGTTGAGCGAGGCGGGGGTGATCATCCTGGGCGATGGCCCACGCACGACGACGTTACGGGATGCGCTGGTCGGTGTTTCGTGGCGCGCGATTGAGGAATCGTTTAACAGGGGCGCGACCTTGTACATAGTCGGGCGCAGCGCCGCTATTATCGGCGCGCACATGCTGCCCGACGCAGAAAATACCGAGGTGGAAGATCATACGCTGCGGGCTGGCGCGGGCTGGTTAGCTGATGCGCTCATTGTGCCGCGTTATACACCCGATCAGGCTGACGCGCTGCGTGCGCATGTTGCCCGGTTGCCCGCCGGCGGCTATGGCTTGGGTATTGCCGAAGGCGCGGCTTTGGCATTTGGTCCAAATAGCACAGTGGAGGTGTGGGGGAACGCAAAGATCACGGTATCATTGGGGAGTAGTTACGATTCAGGTGTTTAACATCCATTTGGAGGGTAATTCCCAATGCCGGTAACAATTGTAGTCGGGGCGCAATGGGGCGACGAAGGAAAAGGGCGAGTGGCCGATTGGCTGGCTCGTGAATCAGACGGAATCGCGCGGTATGCGGGTGGTGACAATGCCGGGCATACCGTTATTGTTGGCGATGCTGTCTTCAAGCTGCATTTAGTGCCGTCCGGCGTGGTGCATAGCGATAAAAAATGCTTTTTAGGGAACGGGATGGTGATCAACCCCGTCCGGTTGGTTTCGGAACTGGATATGCTGGCGGAACGTGGCATTGATATTTCGCCGGATCGCATTCACCTTAGCCCGCGCGCGCATGTGATCACGCCCGGTCACATGGAACTTGATGGAGCCGCCGATAAAGCGCGCGGTAAAGATGCGATTGGCACAACTAAACGCGGCATTGGCCTCGCTTATACGGACAAAGCTACGCGGGTAGGGTTGCTCACGGGTGAAATGGCTGACGCGGAGCAGTTCGCGGATGCGGTGCAGCACTCGATTGAGCAGGCGAATATTATCCTCCAATCCAAATATGGCGCGCCGCCAATGGATGCGGTTGAACTTGTGGCCGAATATGCCGAAGCCGCCCGCCGCTTGCAACCCTATCTGGCGGATACGAACGCACTGATTCACGACATGCTCGAAGCGGATCAGCGTTTGTTATGCGAAGGGGCGCAGGGCACATTGCTCGACATCGATCACGGCCACTATCCCTTTGTGACGAGTTCTAATGCGACTACCGGCGGGGCGATGACCGGCCTCGGTTTTGGCCCGCATTACGTGGATCGTGTAATCGGCGTGGTCAAAGCCTATTGCACGCGCGTTGGGAATGGGCCGTTCCCGACGGAGCTATTGGACGAAACCGGCGAACAACTGCGTCAGGCTGGGCATGAATTTGGCACGACTACCGGGCGTCCGCGTCGCTGCGGTTGGCTGGATATGGTCGCGCTGAAGTATGCGATCCGCGTCAATGGCTTTAATGAACTGGTCTTGAGCAAAATGGATGTTTTGGGCGGCATGGCTGAAATTAAGATCGCCACTGCCTATGAATTAGATGGCAAACCGATCACGAATATGCCGCTCGATACGGCGGCGATGGAACGCGCGCAGCCGGTGTATGAAGCGGTTCCCGGTTGGGATGCGGATATTTCCGGGGCGCGTGTTATGGCTGATTTGCCGGAAGCCACGCAGCGTTACATCAAACGCATTGAGGAATTGAGCGGCGTTAAGGTGATGATGGTCAGCGTGGGGCCGGAGCGCGATCAGGCGGTGCAGTTGTAAACGTATGATATGTAGGGGGAATGCTTGTTGTGGAAACAGCAATTACCCCTATTTTTCACCGGTGGGGAGGGGTGATTCAGTTTATGTCCGATGACAATGCTCACGAGTATGATGCGCTGACGTATACTTCCGCCATCGAATCCCCGGTGGATTATGTGCCGCGCCGGGTGGTATCGCTGGTCCCCAGTCTGACCGAAGCGTTATTCGATCTGGATTTGGGGGATCGGCTGGTTGGCATCACGGAGAATTGCGTTCATCCTGCCGATAAAGTACAGTTAGTACCCAGGGTAGGCGGAACCCAACAGCCGGATATTGATCAGATTATCAGCCTGCGGCCTGATCTCGTTCTTCTCAACGCTGACGACAATCGCGCCGATGCTATTGACGCATTGCAAGCGGCGAATTTGCCAGTGTGGATCACGGGACCGCGCACGGTCTTTGCGGCACTGAATGTGCTGTGGAGCATCATGGATATTTTCGATCATCCGGTGATGGTCCCGCGCGTGCGTGAAATTGAACGTGCGTATGATTACACGGGCGGGGCAGCGCGTGCCCAAACGCCGGTTCCGGTGATCGCATTGCTCCGATCAGACCAACCGGGATCATGGATCACCTGCAATGCGGATACGTTTACCCATGATCTGCTGCGTGTCTGCGGCGGGAAAAATGTCTTGGCCGAGGCTGAGGACCGGTATCCGCGCATTTCACTGAGCGAAATCACCGCCGCCCAACCCACCGCGATGCTGATTGGGTCAGAATTGGCTTCAGATCGTGAGCAGTTGCTCGCGTTGGATATGCCCGCCGCCCACCAGGAGCGCATTCATCTGGTCGATGTCACGCTGCTGACCTGGCATGGCATGCGGATCGGGTTTGCGCTGCGCGATCTGCCCACTTTTATTATGGAAGAAGAATCAGAAGACGATGACTAACCGGATTATTGATCACGACACCTTAGCCAATTTATGCAATAACCTGTTTGAAGCGGTGATTGCCATTGATCAGGAGCGGCGGATTTGCCTGTTTAATCATGCGGCGGAAGCAACATTTAACCTGCCAATGGCCGAGGTGTTAGGCACGCAGCTCACCGATCATCCCGTTTTGCAATCGCTGGTTCCCTTAGCCGATTGGGTGATCGCCACTGATGAATTTGCCCGCCAGGAATTCACGCTGGAATCGGGGGCGCGGCGTTGGGTGCAGATGTTTGTTGCGTCTGAGAATGTGCATGGTCAGGGCAAAGTCAAACTGGCCGCGCGCAAAGATTCTACCAATCAAGCCGCCGATCCGATGCGCGAGATTGTGCATGATCTCAAAGTGCGGATCGCTTCTGCCAAGAGTTTTATCGATCTGGTCGAAGCGTCGGGTGATCTCAATGCGTCACAGCAAAAATTTGCCCAACGCGCGCATCTGAGTCTGGTGTCGATGCTGAGTCAGGTGCATGAAATTCTGGATATGACCTGGCTCGATAGCGGTGGCAAGCTGGAACGGGTGCAGACCGATCTTAACGATCTGATTCAGCGTGCTGTGATGCATCAGGAAGGGTATGCGGTGTATGCGAATATTGATATAACGCTGGATTTGCCCCCTGATGGTTGTGTGTTGCAAGGTGATGAGCGGCGCTTGAGCAGTGCCATTGGTAATCTGGTGAGCAACGCGATCAAGTATTCACCGGACGGTGGCCCGGTGATCGTGCGCCTCGTGCGGGAAAATCGGGCGATCACGCTCAGTGTGCAAGATCACGGTTTGGGCATCGCGGCAGAATTTTTGCCGAACATTTTCCAGCGTTTTTACCGGGTGCGCACGCCCCAAACCCGCCGGATCGAGGGCAGTGGGTTAGGGTTAGCCATTGTCAAGGCGATTGTCGAGAAACATGGCGGCACGGTCTTTGTCCAAAGCGTAGAAGGCGCAGGCAGCACCTTTGGCTTTACACTGCCCGCGCCTTGATGCTCGCACTTTAGGGCGCAGTAATCCTATTCCTCGTCAGTTTCTTCGGACAGCGATAACCACTGCAAATACGAGGAAAAACTTTGGCGTTCACCGGGCACAACAATCGGCAGTGCGCGCGGCATCAGGTCCGCGATGATCGGCGTTGTGCCGAAGGGATCGCCGTCGATCTGGGTGGGCTGTGGTGTTTTGCAATCGACCACGATGCGTTTGCGCGCTGAAAAATAGATGATCGATTCCGGGGGTAAACCACTACCGGCAAACAGATTTGTGAAACTATCCAGCAAGCGGGCCGGGTTCAGGGGCCGCAGTACGCCCGCATAAAGCAGCCCATCATCCGGCTGAATCGCGTCGTTGATTAGGGACAGACCATTGATCCAGGTGAGCGCGCCGGTAGCAGTGACAAAAGCCAGAATACCCTGTACCTGAATCGGTGGTTGTCCATCAAGCGAGATCAGGTAATCAATCGGCTCCGTTTGGCGCAGCGATTTTAAGCCCGAAATCCCATAGGCCCAGATGCCGAGGCGATCTTTATCCTCGCGGGTGGTATTATGGGCGGCGTCCGCTTCAAAGCCGGTAGAAATGCGCAGCACCGAACAGCGTTCCCCGACGCGCGCTAGATCGATATGCCGCAAGACGCCCGGTCCAAGCGCCAATTTCAGCGCCGGATCAACCCGGTGGGGCAAGCCGAGAAAGCCGGAAACGACATTACCGGTTCCGGTAGGAACCCACGAAAACGGGATCAAATCCTCGCCTAAAGCGGTTTGCGCACCGGATACCCCCGCCATGAGCGTGCCATCACCCCCGGCCAACAGGATGCGATCTACGCCATCTTTGGCCCCGGCTTCAATCACGGCAGCGAAATCAAAATCCGGCGTGGTAGGATACAGCGTAATGCGGGGAGAGGTGATCGCCTGCAACCGCTTGATCACGATGTTGCCTCGCTTAGACCCTGAGGCCGGGTTAACAATAGCTAAGACGTGCTTGGGTGCATCGACCCATTCTTGATCGGACATAACGGATAAACCCTATCCTGCACAAAGTTTCTATATCTTAAGTATATGCTAAATTGAGATGTTTGGCAGGGTTGGTTCGGGCGTTGTGGTGGGTGGAACCGTTATCGGCGGTGTCTCGGTTGATGTCTCAATGGGTGTCTCTGTTGGTATTGCAGTTGGCGCAGGCGTATGCGATGGCGTCGGGCTGACCGTCGGCAGATTGAGCGGTTCATTGGTTGGCGTGATCGTGGGGGTAGGATTAACCGCTTCGACTACGCTTTCATGAATATACACAATGTCGCGGTAAGCCCCGTCGGGATTCAATTCGACCACATACCATTCCATATTATTCGGCACTCGCCCATAAATGCATAATTCCGTCCCGTAAGGGATCACTTCCCGCACGGGGCAATCGATGTTGTTTTGGGCCGGACAGTCACGATAGACCGCATTTTCCACGCTGACCGTAAACCAGCGACAGGGCGGTAGTGGGGTAAAGGTCGCTGGGGCCATGAATAGGGTTGGCAAAATGTAATCTGGGGCAGCTTCGGCGGTTTCGGTGGCATGGCTATTGCGGGTGGTCTGGCCGGTGATGTCATCCTGATATTCCAGAAAGTGTATAAAACCCGTCCACACGTAATAGCCGCCAAAGACAAAGAACGCCCCCACGAGAATAATCGTTAATGGTGATGGTCCAGATCGATGATATGACATGCCGAGTTCTCTAACATGATGTTCAGCGCGTCAAGTAGTAGCCCCTGCTAGCCCAAATGCGTTTTAATTTGCTCCAGAATCGAGGCTGAATTGAACGGTTTGGCGACAAAACCATCGGCCCCCATTTGCGATGCCTGCATCCGATCTCCTTCTGATTCCAGCGCCGATACCATCAAAACCGGAATCGTTTTGGTGTGTTCGCTGCTTTTAATCTGCATACAGACTTCGAAGCCGCTGATCCCGGTCATCCGAATATCCAGCATAATCAGATCAGGTTGTTCTGCCTCGATCATTTCCAGGGCGGTTTCACCACTGTTCGCTAGTTTGACCGTATACCCCCCCATTGTCAGGTATGCTTCGAGCAGTTCCCGATTCATCCAATCATCATCAACGATCAAAATATGCCCCATGATTTTTTCCTAATCACTTACGTCGCTTATACAGGTGTAACTTGTGCGAGATGTTGGTGAACCGCAGCGGCGGTCCATGATCGCGTCCCATTGAGCACAATCACTGGGACGTTTGCCACTTCGGGTACTAATAACCACTCATCATGGCAGGTTTCAAGTTGTTGCAGATACGCCAGGGTGATACTGTGTTCTTCCGCCCGACCCCGCAGTTGCAATCGATTAAAGCATTCCTCAGCCGGCGTTTGGAGATAGAGGATCACATCTGGGGCGGGTACTTGGGCGCGGAACGCATCCCAAAAATGCAGATACACTGCCCATTCAGTATCATCCATGAATCCCTGCTGATGCAAATTTTTGGCGAACACATGCCGGTCACAGTAGATGGAGCGTTCAAAGATGTTAATCCGATCTAGCTGGGCAGGCGATTCGGCGAGCGCCTGCGCGCGTGTGATAAATGCGCCGATTTGCATGGTAAAGGCCCAACGCTGTGTATCGGTATAGAACCGTTCCAGCAGATTCGCGGCAAATCCCCGTTGCCAGTGTTCAACGGGTTCGCGCACGAAATTAAACTGATCGCTGGCTGCCAATTGTTCGCCCAGTGTTGTTTTGCCCGCCGCGATGTTACCTTCGAGGAGTACGAGCATGAATATGTTATCCTTCATCCAAGATACAAAAAGACCGGCGCGATTATAACAAATTTATCGCGTCGGTAAACAGTGTTAGTTATGTTAATCGCCGGTGTTCAGAGTTTTTGCCTGTCCCGGCGTGAGCATTTCAGGAATGGCCCCGGCCCCATCCGCAAAGGCGGCGGCGATCCCGCGCTGAATCTTGTTCCAGAAATCACAGGCCGCCGTTGGTTTATCTTCCTCGAAACGCGTGATCCAATCGTTGAGTGTGGGATCATCCAACCCATCGCGTTGCCATTGCCGCAAGAAGCCCTCGATCAGATCGGCAATGCGTGCGCTTTCCCAGCGCACAGCTTTTACGTGCTCGCGCTGATAGATCGCGTGAGCCAGATCAAACTGGCGCTGTTTATAATCCAGGTCCAGATCATAGTGCGCTTCGAGAATTTCATCGGTCACGGTTTCCGCCCATTTGCGATGGAAGCGGCAAATGCCCGAATTATCGCTGAACAACTCATAGACCCACCGCGCCACATGTTTACGGCCTAATTCCTCTGGCGGTATGAATTCAACGCTGTAGTCGACATAGTATTTGCCCATCAACGGCATGTTACTGAACATGCCGGGAACCCAATACTGATTGGGGACCATGCAGCCCTCATCGCCATTGGCGAGATAAACGGCCCGGTTCACTGAGTCAATTTCGTAGTCGTGATCGAGGTCTTGCGCGGCGGCACGAATTCCCTGTCGAAACACTGCCGCTTCCGGTTTGAACAGGATCGCATTAACCATCGCGCGCGCATATTCGGCGTTGCGCTGGCTGTCAGCTACGCGGTCAAATTCAGTCGGATCGGCGGTGAAATGAAAATTCATTTGATCGGCAGTCGGGAAGCCAAATGCTGCCGGATCGATCAATCCGTCCGCGATCAGTTCCATGATCCAGGCCAATGTGCCGCCGAGTTGGATCGCGTCAAAGCCCATTGCATCCGCGTGGTGATTGATCAATTCGGCGGCGCGCTGGTCAAAGACCCCGATCTGCGGCCCCAGGGCGTGATAGGGTTCGTAGTCTTTCTTGTAGATGTCATTGTATTTTTTGCAAACTACCGCACATGGTTCACCACAGTGTGTTTGCTGCTTGGCCTGGATGGTTTCGGTGTTGAACTGCTCAAGGTAGTGCTGCAAGATAAACTGATCGTGTTGTTGCAGCCGGGCGGCATCATCCGCGTAGATGCTCTGATAATTGAAGCTCATCAGACGTTCGTTGAGCGTTTTCATATTGACGCCAAATGTTCCGCCCGTTTCAAACTCCGGCGCGTAACGATATTTCGTCGTCACGGCGAGATCGGTCTGAATCGTTTTCTTGCCGAAATGTTCCAGAAAATAGGCATCGATTTCCTTCGAATCGCGCAGATCAGGATCACTCCATTCGCCGCCAAAGACGCAGCCGACAATGTTGTGTCGTTGTAATAGGCGGCTGCCGAGGCCACCGCGCCCCGCCCAATCCTCAACGGGTTGGAAGCGTTCTTTGCGCAAGGGGCTGGAGCCAATCGCGCCTTCGCGGGTGTATAACGCGGCGGGACCGACGCAGAAAATCCGCACTTTGTTGGCAGGATATTCGCTCGCATAACGATCATAGAGCGCCTGTTGCAGCGCGAAAAAACCGAATAATGGTGTGCCATCGGGATCGGCGTAATTGGCCCAGAGGGGTTCCGGGTTGATCGGTTCCAACCGCACCTGAATTTCGCCATCTTGATGGTTCAGCAGCAAAACCGACGATTCGGGAGCCTGCCCACGCAGCGCGACATAGTTTACGCCTACACCATGAAAGGTATACGCTGCGCCGCCCATGCTGGACACGTAAAAGCTCTCCCA